>CAZRFO010000196.1:0-3271 GCA_964599515.1 uncultured Eggerthellaceae bacterium
CATCATTTCTGCGGTAGGCCCAATGAATTCAATGCCAGCATCTGCGCAAGCCTGAGCAAAAATTGGGTTTTCTGCAAGGAAGCCATAACCAGGGTGAATTGCATCTGCGCCTTTTGCCTTTGCAAGTTCAATGATTTCATCAATTGCTAAATAAGCAGCAACTGGAGCTTTTCCCTTGCCAATTTGATATGCTTCATCGGCTTTTGTGCGGAATAAAGCAGTCTTGTCTTCCTCTGAATAAATGGCGATTGTTCTAATGCCAAGCTCTTTACAAGCACGCATAATACGAATTGCAATTTCTCCGCGATTAGCAACAAGAACTCGCTTGATGGGTTTGATTTCGCTCATATCAGCCTCCCTCTTTGTTAGATTTATGGTGTAGAACCTAGTTGTTTGATTTCCATTATGGACGAAGTTTTGGTGTTCGCAGGTCAACTAATCGGGGTACTGTATTGAAAAGACGATGAAGTAGCATTTTGCCCGCTTGGCGTGTGCATTTTGCGCGGCAAACGGACACAAAAAAGAGGCCGCACAGGCGACCTCTTTTACTAGAACACGATATGCAAATTGAAAGCTTTATGCCATAAGTGCCAAAAGTGGTACAAGCAACAAAGCTACAATGTTGAATACCTTAATCATAGAATTCAATGCAGGACCTGCGGTGTCTTTGTAAGGGTCACCAACTGTGTCACCAGTAACAGCGGCCTGATGAGCAAATGAACCCTTGCCACCAAACTTGCCTTCTTCGATGAGCTTCTTGGCGTTGTCCCACGCGCCACCGCCGCTTGTCATAGAGATTGCAACAAACAAGCCGGTAATGATTGTGCCAACAAGAGCGCCACCAAGTACTGTTGTTGTGAATGTGAATGCATCAACGCATCCTGTTGCGCCAAGAATAGCACCTACGATGATAATAAGAATAGGTGTTCCAATTGGAATGATGGCTGGCAAGATCATTTCGCGAAGTGCAGCACGAGTTACAAGGTCAACGCACTTGCCATATTCTGGCTTGCCGGTTCCTTCCATAATTCCAGGAATTTCTTTGAACTGGCGACGTACCTCTTCTACAACATCGCCCGCTGCTTTACCAACGCTTGTCATAGCGCGGGAAGCAAATAGGTATGGCAAAAGACCGCCAATGAACAGGCCAATAAGAACGTATGGGTTTGAAAGGTCAAACGCAACTGTAGAACCTGTTTGTTCTGTAATTGAATGAGTGAAGTCTGCAAAAAGAACAACTGCAGCCAAAGCAGCAGAAGCAATAGCGTATCCCTTTGTAACAGCCTTTGTTGTGTTGCCTACGGCATCAAGAGCATCGGTGCTTTCGCGAACACTTTCTGGCAAACCGCTCATTTCTGCAATGCCACCAGCGTTGTCTGTTACAGGACCAAATGAGTCAATAGCAACAACAATGCCAGCCATAGAAAGCATAGCCAATGCAGCAACAGCAATGCCAAAAATGCCAGCTAAGAAGTAACTTGCCAATGTTGCAATTACGATTGCAAGAATAGGAAGACCGGTTGCTTCCATACCAACTGCCAAACCTTGAATAACGTTAGTGCCATGACCAGAAACGCTAGCTGCAGAAATTGATTCAACAGGTTTCTTTTCAGAAGATGTGTAGTAGTCTGTGATGTAAACCATAGCAGCTGTTAGAACAACACCAATAACTGCGCAAACCCAAATAGAAATTGGAGTAAGTCCAGCTGGAGCAAGGTTTGTGTTTGTTACTGTGACGCCTCCCAACATCCATTGTGTGATTGGGAAAAACGCGATGATAGCAATAGCAGCAGAAATCCAAAGGCCCTTATAAAGAGCACCCATGATTGTGCCACCTTCGCTCATCTTAACAAAAAGCGTACCAATAATAGAAGCGATAATTGAAGCAGCGCCAATTACAACTGGGAAGCCAAGAGAAATTGCTGCGGCGCTTTCGCCAAAAGCAAGATTGCCAATAAGCATAGCGGCTACGGTTGTAACAACGTATGTTTCAAAGAGGTCTGCTGCCATACCTGCGCAGTCGCCAACGTTGTCGCCCACATTGTCTGCAATAACAGCAGGGTTACGTGGGTCGTCTTCTGGGATGCCAGCTTCTACTTTGCCAACAAGGTCTGCTCCAACGTCTGCTGCCTTAGTGAAAATGCCGCCACCAAGACGCGCAAAAACAGAAATGAGCGAACCGCCAAAGCCAAGGCCAACAAGCGCTGTAAAGTCTGCGATGCCTGCAAATACCAAAAATGACATGATGGAAACAGACAAAATGCCAAGGCCAATAACGCACATACCTGTAACGGTGCCCGATTGAAACGCCACGCGCAAAGCATGGCCTAGGCCAGTGCGTGCCGCTTCAGCCGTGCGCACATTTGCAGCAACAGAAATACGCATGCCAATAAAACCTGCAGCAGCAGATGCGGCGCCGCCTACTACAAATCCAAGGGCCGTCCATACGCCAAAGCCTTCAACGCCCATAAAACCAGGGACCAAAAGTACAATAGCAACAATAACGCCAACAATAGCTACCGTACGATACTGGCGACCAAGGTATGCCATAGCGCCTTCCTGAATAGCCGCCGCGATGCTTTGCATCTTTTCATTGCCAGCTGGCAATTTGTTGATGCGAGCAATCAAGGACCCTGCATATGCAGCTGCAATAATGCCTGCTACAAGACCCAAGATTAATGGTAATTCTTGCATTAATCCTTTCCTTTCCTTCGAAATTCTGTTGTACATTGCGCTTGTATTGCACAACATGTGACGCATTGCATGTGACGCGTTGCATGTAACGCAAATGCAGCAACATTGCATATGTCGCAAATTCAACAACACTGCTTGTATTGCGAATTCAACAACACTGCTTGTATTGCACAACTAACGCAATTCACGATAACTGCTGTTTTTTATAACGGAATGAGCCAATTTGGCCCAACAAAACCCCGTATCGTATGGAAATTTTCGGCAAGGGCCAGCCAAAACACAGCGCTCACATAAAAAGTAATTTTAATTAAAACAATTGTCAGCTTCATCTGTATGAAAAATAATTCTCGTTTGACCAAATTTTATTTGACAAAGAACACGCGCTTAGGCAAAATGGCTTATTGCGTTTGCTGCACTTGTGTTGCGAAGTTTGCGTGCGCACTTGCGCTTTGCATTTGAACCAAGCATATTCGTGTCACACATTTGATAAACGCATAACATAACATGGGGATGTAGCTCAGTTGGTAGAGCATTACGTTCGCAACGTAGGGGTCAGGGGTTCGAGTCCCCCCATCTC
>CAZRFO010000197.1:0-3266 GCA_964599515.1 uncultured Eggerthellaceae bacterium
AGAAAACAAATGAAAATTATTGTTGGTTGGTTGGCTCTTCATGAAGAAGAAGTTTATGCTGCATGGAACAATGCTGTTCAAGGACAACATTTTGATAAAATAGAACCAGCAAAATAGGAGGTACACATGTATATCGTTGATGATATTTGCTACGCTGGCAGACCTTCAAGTAACATACGCATTGTTGACGCAAAGCCGCTACTTGGCGGTATGCTTCTTTGTATGTTCTCATCTGGCGAAAAAAAGCTTTTTGATACAACATCATTAACAGAGCCAGTTTTTCTTCCACTGCAAGACGAAACTGTTTTCTCAAATCTTAAGGTTGAACACGGTTTTGTGAGCTGGAATAACGGAGAAATAGACATTGCGCCTGAATATATTTACGAACACGGGCTTCAATACGAAGAAACAGATGACATAGTCTGTGCTTAAACATAATTCAAAGATGGGGTTTCAATTAATGAAATTTTCGCAAATTCGTCTTTAAACTCTAAGCTAATGAATTCCAAAGACTGAGTACGGCATAACTTCTGTATGGACGCCAGCCTTGAGACAACTCTAGGCGCTCACGCGGACTAAAATCTGGCAGCGCGTGTTTTACTCCTGCATCTGTTTCTAGAAAAGCATCGTCAAACGCCGCTGCTCGCATAGCAATGTAGTTTGCAGACCAAGGTCCAATACCTTTAATTGTCTGTAATTGCGCAACCAGCGCGCTTCCCTGTTCTTCGTTTCCTTTGCACGACGTGCCCAAGTCAAGCAAGCCGCTTTCTATCATACGCGCGATTTCGCACATTGTACGCGTGCGCGTTTTAATCACACCTAAAACCCCAAATGCCTCTTCTGGGTTTTCAATTGCAAGAACTTCCGCCGGCGTTGGAAAAGCGCTGTTCAAGCCTTCTATGCCAGTTTCTATGCATGTGCCGTAATGTTCTACTATGCGCGCAGCAATTTTATTTGCAGCAAGTACAGAAACTTGTTGCCCAATTACCGCACGGCATGCAATTTCAAAGCTGTCGAATGCACCTGGAACGCGCGTTCCACGCTTGACGGCTCCTTGGACTTTTCGCTCTAAGCTTGCAAGCGCCGCATATGAAGCTTGCACATTGCAGTCTAGGTCAAACATTTGACGAATGCGCTGTTCAAGATATGCGCGTGCTGGTGCAAGAGTTGTGCTTGTATAAACTGCGAGTCTTGAGTTTTCTGCATCGTTTTGAACGAAAATCCAGCCTGTCAGTGATGAAGTTTCGTCTTCGCCACGCAGTCGAACAACAGTGCGCGCATAGAAATCTTGCCCTATAAGCTCTACGCCCTCAAGCATCCTATATCTATAAAACGCAAGCAGTTTTTCCCAAAGAAACGGCTGCTCATATGGCAAATAGAACGTAAAATGCTGCGGAAGTTGAGACGATTGCGACAGTGTTGTGGCGAGCGAAATTTCATTCATATATAAACCCGATGACTTTCTTGTATTAGCTAAAACAAATCGCTGTGCGAGCCAGTTCTTGTTAAGTATAAAATATGCCAAAACTTAACACGTGCGCAATTACGCAATTAAAAAATATAACTTCTCGCACAATTTCCGCGCGCTGCACGAATTTGACATGGAGTTGACACTTGCAAAACCTTGGCGTGCTATCCTTAACTTAGATACAAAAGGATTTAAGAAGAAAGGATGGTGCAAAACATGAAGAAGACGAAGATTATTTGCACCCTTGGCCCTGCAAGCGACTCTGATGATGTAGTACGCGCGCTCTTGCAGGCAGGAATGAACGCAGCGCGCTTGAACTTTAGCCACGGAAGCCATAGCGAACATGCCGCTCGCATAGAGCGCGTTCGTAACATAAGCAATGAACTCAAACTCCCGTGCGCAATCATACTTGACACTCAAGGCCCAGAAATTCGCACTGGACGCTTAAGCGAAGGCAAAGTTGCGCTTAAGCAAGGCGAAACGATTGTTTTAAGCCACGATGAAACCCCTGGTGACGCAAGCCGCGTATACCAAAACTGCAAAACGCTGCCGCAAAGTGTAAAAGCTGGCACGCGCATTCTTATTGACGACGGCCTGATTGAACTTGAAGTTCTCTCAATTTCTGCAGACGGCGACATAACGTGCAAAATCTTGAATGACGGCACGCTAGGAGAACGCAAATCCATCAACGTGCCAGGCGTAGATTCTGGCCTTCCAGCAGTTACAGAAAAAGACCGCTCTGACCTGCTATTTGGCATTGAACAGGGCGTTGACTTTATTGCGGCATCGTTCATTCGCAATGGCGAAGGCGTGCGCGAAGTTCGCGAATTTTTGGACAACAATGGTGGTACAAACATTGGCATAATCAGCAAAATTGAAAGCCAAGATGCAGTAGATAACATCATGGACATCATCACGCTAAGCGATGCCGTCATGGTTGCCCGCGGAGACCTTGGAGTAGAAGTCCCGCCGCACAAAGTCCCTCACATTCAAAAGGAAATCATTCGCTTGTGCAACAAAAACTACACTCCCGTTATCACTGCAACACAAATGCTGGATTCAATGATTAGAAACCCGCGCCCAACGCGCGCAGAAGCAGCAGACATTGCAAACGCAATCTATGACGGAACCGACTGCATCATGCTTTCCGGCGAAACGGCATCGGGAGATTGGCCAATTGAGGCCGTTACCATAATGGCAAAAATTGCAGTTGAAAGCGAAGAACATCTTTTCCAAGACGCAAATGTGCGCCTGAACAGGCACGATGAAAACACGAACCTGACATCAAAAGCTGTAGGCCATGCAGCAGTTCGCACCGCAACCAATATTGGAGCCTGCTGCATTATTGCTCCAACCATGACTGGCAGAACAGCCAGAATGATGTCTAGTATGCGCCCGAAAGTTCCAATTTATGCCGTTACCCCACTTGCGCAAACCATGCGCAAAATGTCTCTTTTGTGGGGCGTGTTCCCTACACAGGGAGACGTAAACGTTGGCGGCGTTGGCAGAATGATTTCTGAAGCTCAACGCGTGCTTGTAGAAAATGGCACGCTTCACGCGGGTGACTTAGCTGTGGTTACACTAGGAGACCCAGCAACAAGCCCTATGCATCAGACTTTTGATGGTGGCGAAGCGTCGTATGCGCCGACAAACTTGCTTGCAGTAATAGAAATCAGATAAACGCGTCTGCAAGGCGCGCCTAGGCGGGCTATTTGACGCCATGTCAATGGCGGCAAGTTTTAGTGTAAAAACCTGCGGAGCAGCTTTTCTTTTGCGCTTGTATAAGGCTGATAGCGCA
>CAZRFO010000198.1:0-3259 GCA_964599515.1 uncultured Eggerthellaceae bacterium
ATGAAAATAACGCCTGGTCATTCAATGCCTTGAAAGGTTTAAATCTTTCCAAAAGGGGCGCAACGTTGTATGTTTTTGTTGTGCCATTTGCAAACTGAACCGCAAGTTGCAAATCTGGCAAAGCCTCAACATTTTTTACTTTATGAAACATCATCATGGCCATCTTTCCTATTCAAACGGTCCCAATTTTTTAAATTCTTGCGTTTCCCACATATCAAGCAGCTCAACTCTGTTAAGAAAAATCCATTCTTTAACCATTTCTGCAACTCTGCTTGGCATGGTCCCATCAATTATCCGGCCTGTAGAAATATCAAATGACGCTTCGTTTTCGCTATATATGGCATGAACATGAGGCGGATTATGTTCAGACCCAAGAAAATATATGCGAATTACTATTCCATAAAATCTAGCAAGCGTTGGCATTCATACCTCCAAACCGTTCCTTGACGGAGCGAGTTTTTGCTGAATTCAATATATCACGATAACGTGATGTTTGAAAGGCTTATTTTGGTTTAAGTTTGCTTTTGCTGGAAAAATGGCTGTGAAACTATTGAGAAGAAACTCCTGATGTGGCGTCTTGGAACTTCTGCAAAAACATTGCGACTATTTCGTCAAGCGACATTCCCGGGTTCAAGATCATTGTTACGATAAGGCTCCCAACAACACATACCACCAAGGCAACAATGACTCGTTTTATAGAAAAAAATGCACCCCACGCCATTCTTTTTGGCAGCGATACTTCACCAATTTCGCAAAGCTGTGCTTCTTTATCTGCAAGTGCATCAACAAAGGCTGCAGCATGTGCTTCCATTAGAGCGCCAGCGCAATCTTGTGCTTGGGCAGTTGCTTTTTCTTGTGCTTGCGTTGCAGCCTCTAGCGCAGCAAGCGCACCGGCCTTTGCGCCCGCTTCCGCTGCTGCCTCTGCGGCTGCCGTAGCAGCAACAGCTGCTGTTTCTTGTGCTGCTTGCGCACCAGCTGCAGCCGCACGTTCTTCTAAGGCTGCAAACATTTCTGCTGCATATGCTCTGTCTTCTTCTGCCTTTTTTACTGCCTCTTCCCGTTCTTTTTCAAGTTGGGCAGCCTTTTCTTCGCGCTCTAGTGCCTCTTTGCGCGCTTGCGCATCGCGTGCAGCTTGTTCGGCTTGTGCCTGTTTTCTAGTATTGTCGCTTTTTGCTATGAAGTCATCTGGATTGTTATAACCCCAGGTTGGAAAATATTCTTCTGAACTGCCATCTTCATCTATTGCAAGGCCGTCTTCAAGATGTAAAAGAAACTTATCTTCAAGCATGCTAGTACCTGCCATCAAAGCTTCTATTGCCTTTAGAATGGAAAACGCTTGCAAGTAAATCTAGCAAAACTGGTTCACATGTTAGTTGTTTTTTCTTGTTTGTCCTGTTAGTGTCGTGCGCGATTTCATCTTGTGACAACAGGCTTTGCTCGCCTTCGCCCATCGCACATTCGCCTTCGCACTGCGCGCCTCCTATGCGCGTTCCTTCGCCTTGTTCTTCATGGAACTCATAATGCAGCGGGTCGGGCAAATACGGCAGCGCGTACAATTCTGCCTTAGGGTTTAGATTTTTGGCAACGCTTTCCCAATTCTTTAGAACGCCTTCATTAGGAATTCCAAAAAATGCAAACTTCACGCCGCCTAAATCTTGAAGCGTTTCATTGCGCTGCCAAATTTTGAGCACTCTTTCAAAAGACGAATGGTCTCCAAAAGGAGAAACAACAGATGTCAAAATACCCAACTGAGCAGTTTTGAAATTTTGCTCCAGGTCAAGCGCCTCTTTGGACGGAGCAATGTCAATCCATTCAGCACAACCAAAATCTGCAAGCACGTAGTCGTAGCCGTTAATTTGCGCAAATCCAAGATTGCGATAAAAGTCTATCCCGCAAAGCGATACCGCACCATATGCAAGGTTATGCCTGGCGCGCGGGTAAGCCCTGCGTAAAGAATCCCAGGTAGAAACAGGCAAGAACACAGCAACTTTATTTCCCAGCAACGCCAAAACCCTTGCCAAAATAAAAGTTGTATGAGTGGAACCCCCGCGACGCTTATCAATCTGCGCAAGCGCAATGCGTGTTTGTGATCTTGTATTTTCGCGCAAACGAACAGCATCGCTTAGTCCAATAAGGTAGGGGTTAACCACAACATCCGAGAAAAAAGGAAGCGCCTCAGAATAAGTCTTTGGGCAAAAAAGCAAGTCGGCAATTTGCACGTAAACGCTTTTAGCACCCTGCTCTTGCAAACGCGGAGAAGCAAAATCATACACGTCTAAATTTGAGAGCACTCTAAACAAATAATTAGGAATCTCACGCTGTTCTCCTGCAGCAAAAGCTATGCGAAGCGAAGGCTTCAGCGCTGTGTCCGATTCTCGCATCGTCTGAATTGCTTGAACAACATCTGCATCAGATTCTTGTGTATTGTCTGTAATGACAAACAAATCTACATCGTTCTTTGCAGCTTCTTGCATTAACTGAAGCAAAGGAACTTCCGGATTCGCAAACGAAACATCGTAGACTGAAAGTGCGCTTTTCCATTGCTCAAAGTATTCCTGTTTGCAATAGATTTCTAGTTTTTGTTGCTTCCGGCGAACCATCTTTTCCCTTTCTCGATGGCGTCAGTATGCACGCATTTGCGCACCTTTCGCGTAGCTTTTTCAATTTAATTGAGAAAATAATTTTTATAGTATTTTTATTCTATTAGAAATACACAATAACGCTAGCCATTCTGTACCTTGCATTCCGTCAACACTTAATGAAGCTTTCAAGTTTATAACACCCAAGGTCAGGCTTTGTCAAATGAATAAGATGGGTAAAACGTGGGACATGTTACAGGTTGGGAAAAACTATTAACTAAGACATGTTGTTGCAAGCGTGTTTTGCTTTACGTCAAAACTTAGTCTTCGTATTTAATTGAAGAGTTGTTGCTCTTGTTAAAACCACTGGGTTTACGCTAAAACTTCGTCAGCGCGCTTTATTGAAGCTTTGCGCAGAAAGTCAGAACGCGTTATTCCTTCTTGTTTGCACGCAGTGCTGATTCGATTTGCCTGGCTTTTGGGAATTTTGAATGTCATTGTTACAAGTGGCTCATTAGACAGCCTAGGTCTACCAACAACAATCTTCCCAACGCTTCCCAAGATGTCCAGGTCACCATTTTCAACAGCATCACTTATTAATTTTATGTCTTCGTCTGTTAATTTTTTGCCACTTTTAAGTGTGTATTCCATTTTTACATTCCTAATTCTTTCTTGATGCT
>CAZRFO010000199.1:0-3236 GCA_964599515.1 uncultured Eggerthellaceae bacterium
ACCATTTCGCGTAGCCAAGCAAGCTGCTTATCTAGTTCTTTGTCGCCTTTAGTTGCATTTTTTTCTTTGTATCTCCAGTGTGCAGCAATGCCGTATTCGCTTTGTCTGTGCATTTCTTCTGTGCGAATCTGCACCTCAAGCGGACGTGCTGCTGGGCCTAGAACTGTTGTATGTAGGCTTTGATACATATTGTATTTAGGCATTGCAATGTAGTCTTTAAACCTACCAGGCATTGGATGCCAAAGTGAATGCACAGCACCTAATGCCGAATAGCAATCTTTTATGTCTTTTACTATTATGCGAACAGCAATTAAGTCATAAATTTCTGAAAAACCTTTGCCTTTAGTAATCATCTTTTGATAAATGGAATACAAGTGTTTAGGTCTTCCGTCAAGTGTTGCCTTAATGCCAACGCTTTCAAGTTCTTCTCTTAGAACCTGCATAACTTCATCTAAATATTTTTCGCGCGCTGCTCGCGTTTCCATTACCATTCTAGATACTTGCTTGTACCTATTTGGCTCTAAATAACTAAAGGCTAAATCTTCCAATTCCCATTTAATAGAACTTATGCCTAAGCGATGTGCAATTGGCGCATAAATTTCCATGGTTTCGCGCGATTTGAAAATGCGTCTGTCTTCTGTTAAAGCAGAAAGAGTTCGCATATTGTGCAGGCGGTCTGCAAGTTTAATGATGATTACGCGAATATCTTTGTTCATAGCTACAAACATTTTGCGTATTGTTTGCGCTTGTTCATCTGTTAAGTTTTCTACTTCAATTTGAGATATTTTAGTTACGCCTTCAACAAGCAGTGCAACTTGTTCTCCAAATAATTCCGTTATTTCTTCTGAACTTGCAGAAGTATCTTCAACGGTATCATGAAGAAGAGCTGCAGCAATTGTTTCTGCATCTAGATGTAGGTCTGTCAAAATGATTGCTACTTCAATTGGATGAATTACAAATGGCTCACCAGATTTACGCAACTGGCCATCATGCTTATCGCATGCATATTTGTAAGCCTTTTCAATAAGTGCAACATCTTCGCTGTTTAAGTAACCAGAAACAAGTTCTTTTAGTACGCAGAATCGCTCTTGTGGAGTTGCCTTTTCGCTTTCAGTTTCATTTATTTTAATATCGTTTTCAGACATAAATTAACACCAATATTTTTAAATAGAAGAAGACGTAGGAGTTATAGGTTTTGAAATTTTATTCAAGATTTCTTCGACTGAAGCATTAAAAACCCATTTACAAAAACTATTAAACTCTTTCGCTTCCCCATTTCCTTCTTGCAATCTAACGCTATCTTGTAAGTTAACCTTACTTGTGTTTTCAAAAACTTTAACTCTCCAAACATTTTTGTTTTGTTCGGAATCTGGCAAGGCTTCTATAAGTTGAAGTTCGCTAAACACGGACAAACCACAAAGAATTGTATTTTCATCTATTGTTTGTGTTTGAGCTTGCATCTCTTTTGCGAAGTCCCGTACAGATATTGTAATGTATTCCCCTGTGTGTTGGCGCTGGCACGCGCGCAACTTGCGATAAAACATTGCCAATTCGTCACGTCCTGGCGTTTGCCGCAAAATTATCTCTCTATTTGTTTGTTTATCGTTTGCATTGAACAGCAGATGCACGACAGCCGGCTTCCCGTCTCTTCCAGCTCTACCGCTCATTTGGTTAAACTCAATTTCATTGAATGGCAAGTTGTATAAAACTACATGGCGGACATCGCTTATGTTTACGCCTTCTCCAAAAGCAGAAGTAGCAATTAGCGTACAAAAATCTCCTGCTCTAAACAGGTTTTCTACTAATCCCCTCTCAATTCTTGTAAGCCCTGCGTTGTAAAATCCAATTTGCGAAGCAAGTTGTGGCACCTTATGCCTAAGTTTTCTAGCTAGAACAATAGATTCGCTTCTTGAATTCACGTAAATGATTGTTTTTTCTCCGCGTGCAACTATGTGTGCCAAGTAATCATCTTTGTTGTTAATAAAACGTTGGTCATCAACATGCAGGTTTGGTCTTGATGAAGCATCAAACACATGAACGTCATATCCTAAATTTGATTTGATTGCGCTAGCAACTTTTTTATCAGCTGTTGCCGTTAAACTCAAAACTACTGGGCTATTTAATTTCTTGATTTCTTCGCCTAAATGTGAATACATTGGACGGTGATATTCGGAGCTTTCTCCAATATGGTGCGCTTCATCCACAGCAACAAAACCAATACGTTTTGCGTTTGCGAATTCATCAAAATGAAAAGTGAAAAATTCTGGAGTTGTCAAAATTATGTCAACTTCCCCGCGTTCAAGTTCTTCAAATGTTAAAAGTCGCATTTGATGGGAAGTTTCTCCAGTTAGAACGCTTGTTTTTATACCAAACTGATTAAATATAGAATTAAGGTGGTATTGTTGGTCTGAAATAAGAGCACGTAGCGGATATATAAACACACTAGCCTCGTGGTATTTTAACGCTCGCAAAACTGCCTGAACCTGGAATGTTAAAGATTTTCCTCTTCCAGTTGCCATAATCGAAAAAACAGACTTGCCCTTTTCAAGAAAATTCAAAACTTGAATTTGAGATGTATGCAGTGGAGCATCGCCAATTATTGCTTTAATGATATTTTGTTTTAGGTTTTCTGGGTTATTTTTTGCAACTTGTTCCCAATGTTTACGGTTTGTATCTAGCAAATTTTCAAAGCGCTCAATATCATCCGTTGAATCTTTTGCATCTGCACAAAGATCTTCATCGCTTGATGCATAAAGACTGGAAACAAAAGAAACAGCTTTAGGTGACATACAAGCCTCTAGCGCTGCGCAACTTTGAGCCGGCACAACATTTTTAAGCATGGCTTTTACGCTTTTTTGACCGCGCCATTCATCAATTTGCAAAGTAAATGCAGCACATACAACCGAGTTTGCATCCATGAGGTTGTTCAGATTTGAGCAATTAAACATTATTGCGCTTACCTGACCAATACCATCAGAAAGCTGGCATGAAAAATGATTTTTATCTGCGCCAACTGCGCGTTTATTAAGCATTGTAACGTTTTGAGCAAGAAAAACTGGAATGCTGTTGTCGTGTCCAAAAGGACTTAGTTTATCTAACAAAGCTACAGATTCCAAAGTTAGTTCTGAAGGTTTAACTAAAGAGTCTATCTCAATAGGAGGATGAAAAGAGCTTTCCGGCAGCTTTTCTAAATACTCATTGAGCCTCTTACTAAATTCAGGAAGCTTATCTAGTGC
>CAZRFO010000200.1:0-3225 GCA_964599515.1 uncultured Eggerthellaceae bacterium
GTTTCAAGGCGCACATCGGCGGAGCTAGTGTGTGCGAGATTGCAGGTTCCTGAGCTAAGCGTACTTAGGCTACGTGTGCGAAGGGTTCTGCAATCGCAGCCCGCAATAGCCCGCCTAGGTGCGCCTTGCAGACGTGTTTAACCTTGAGCCCAATAGTCTATAGGTTGATACTTTTTTATGAGCTCCGCGCGAAGTGCTTCAATAGTGGAGCAGTTCGCAATAACAGTCACAGGCACATCTCCACTAGAAATCTCTTCAATAAGCGCAGCATAATTTGTTTGCACATGGATATTTTCAGGCGAAGCGCCAGCGCGAACAAAGCGTTTTTGCAGGTCAGCATATCTTGGACCGCCAACAGTGAGTTTTGTTTTAGACGTAATGAGTTTTTCCCAACGAATGTCTTCAATCCATTCTGTGCTTATGCCATCCATGATTTCATTTCCAAGTAGGCACACAATGTTTTCTGGCAACGCAGGCTCAGTTAAAAGCATGTTGATAAGTTGGTTGCACCCTGCGGTGTTTTTCATTAGCAAAAGACGAGTCTGTGCTCCGTCTATGTCAAAAATCTCAAACCTGTGCGCGGCATGCGTAAAGTGCTCAAGTGCAGCTTCTACTTTTTCACTTGGAACGCCTGCTGTAATAAGCCCAGCGTAAGCGGCAACTGCGTTGTATACGTCATAGCCGGCGCGAATGTTTACAGGCAACTTTACAACTTTGTCATGTACGCGAATCTCCAACGTGCAAGATTTTTCTTGAATGTTAGTAACGCCAACAACCGCGATATCTGGATTGGAATGAGAATACCCACATGCTGGGCAAGAAAAATTGCCAAGATGCGCAAAGCTTCTGTGCGAAAATTCAAGTTCTGCACCGCATTCAATGCACTGTACGTGTTCATCGTGGTCTGCAACATCTTCCCCATAAGGGTTGCATTCAACTCCGTACCAAATTACTTTATTTGGCACACGCTTAGCAATTGAGGCACACACTTGGCAGTCGGCATCTAGCACTAATGTTGTTTCTGGAGACGTTTTTATGGCTTCTATTATGTAGTCGCGCGCTGTAGTCCAGGTTGGATAGCGGTCAATTTGGTCGCGGTACAAGTTTGTAACAACCAAAACAGAAGGGTGCGTGGCTGGCAAGATGAGTTTTGTTGCGCCTTCATCACTTTCTATGACAGCCCAGTCGCTTTTGCGCGTTGTGCCAGTTTCGCAATCAAGGCAAAGAGTTGTTGCAATACCTTGTTCAAGGTTTGTGCTGGTGGGGTCATAAGCGGCACTGCCATAAGCGTTGATGATGGCTTGCTGCACCATATGTGTCGTAGTTGTTTTGCCGTTTGTGCCTGTAATGACTATTGTTTTGTGACCTTCGCTTAATTCTTTAACCAAGTTATGGTCAATTGCAAGCGCAAGTTTACCAGGCAAAGCGCGTCCATTGCGCCCAAGCGAACGCATGAGTTTATAGCTTGTTTTGCAAACGCCAACAGCTAGTGATTTTTTTAGAAACATATTATGCTCTTTTCAGCTTCAGTTGTTTGTCCTTGTAAATCTTACCAAATAGAGCATTAACGCGACGGAATGCAACAGGTAATTTGCAGCAGATAACCATTAACAACCAGCGCCTGGACTAGGCAACTCTTCCAGACAAGCAAAACAAACTGGCAGTAGGTGCGCGTTAGGCTAAAATACCAACAAGACAAACGCTAGGAGAAACCATGTCATCTGAAACTCAACATGATATCCAAATTTATGTGTCGGACGTTCACGGTGAATACGAGCAGCTAAAACACGTATTTGCCAATGCTCGTACGTTTATAGAAAGCAAAACTGGTACTGCGTGCAATGTAGAGCAGTTGCCAATTCACTTTTTGGGAGACATCTACGACAGAGGCCCATCGCCAGATGCTGCAATGGATGACTTTTTGACCTGCCCAAACTTAGACATTCAATGGGGAAACCACGACATTGTGTGGATGGGTGCAAGCCTTGGTAGCCGCGCATGTCTTGCAAACGTTGTGCGAATTTGCGCACGATACGGCAATTTGTCAATTCTAGAAGATACTTACGGAATAGACTTAACTTCGCTTCGCAATTTTGCAAACACGGTTTACGCAAAAGACCCTTGTGTTGCTTTTGGACTCAAAGGAACTCAAGGTTTAAACGAAGAGCAAATTGCAGAAACCGAGCGAATCCAAAAAGCCATGGCGTTTATCCAGTTTAAAGTTGAGGCACAAACCATTGCAGAAAACCCTTCGTTTGGTCTTGAGGGCCGCAATCTTTTGCACCATATAAACGCAGGCGAAGGCACCGTAGAAATTGAAGGCGCCACGTACGAGCTTACAGATACAGTTTTTCCAACAATTGATTTTGATAACCCGTATGCTCTTACAACCGAAGAAGCATCCATAATAGACCAGCTTGAGCACGCGTTTACAACGTGTGAAAAGCTACAGGCTCACATGCGCCTTTTCCTTGACCGCGGAAGCCTTTACAAGATTATTGGTAACAACTTGCTTTTCCACGCGTGCGTTCCGCTAAACCCAGATGGAAGCCTTAAAGAAGTTGAACTTTTTGGCAAGAAGCTCAAAGGCAAGGCGTTATTTGATGCAGTAGATGCATATGTTCGCGCAGCCTATACTGCAACAGATGAAAACGCCAAAAAACAAGGCCTGGATATGCTTTGGTATTTGTGGCTTGGAAGTGGGTCTCCCCTTTTTGCTAAAAGTAAAATGGCAACATTTGAGCTTTACTTGTGCTCTGACAAAGATATTCGCAAAGAAGAAAAAAATAGCTTCTACAAGTTGCTAGAAGATAAGGACGCTATTGTTGGAATCTTTGAAGATTTTGGCATGAACTTTGGTGAGTCTCGCATCATTTGCGGCCATACGCCAATTAAAGTTAAAGATGGCGAAAACCCAATTAAATGCTCAGGTCATATTGCCATTATTGATGGCGGGATGTCGCGCGCATACCAAAAGACAACTGGTATTGCCGGCATGAGCATTGTTCAAATTGACGGTGAATCCTGGCTTTTGGAACACCAGCCTTGTGCGGTGGCGCAAAAAGTTGAAGAAGGCGAAGGTGCTAGCGCCGGTTCAAGCGAATGCAATGGTGCTGCAGACAACACACCTGTAGAAGCGCCATTAGTTTTCGCTTTGAATTTCAGTGGCAAAAACTAAATCTAACAGCAAACATTAGCACCTGACGCAAACAACAAAACACAATG
>CAZRFO010000201.1:0-3182 GCA_964599515.1 uncultured Eggerthellaceae bacterium
CAAATTGGGTGGACCACCTAAAAATAAGCGAATCTGCCGCAAAACTTACAACTCCTGGTGTGCTAAATGTGCGCCGCTACATAGCAACGGATGGGCACATTGCAGGAGATATGGTCTTTGATATAAATAGGAAGATTGACATAAGCGAAGTAATAGTAGACCCAATGGAAGAACTCCGTCGCAAAATGCTTAAAGGCAAGGAATTTCGTCTGCTTTTACAGCCGCTGTCGCGTGGCGGTGTTACGTGCTTGACAGAAGAATTCACAAGTGCACTTGCTGCGCAGGCACGCACAAAAGCTGGCCTTGCCACACTGGATGAATCTCAAAAGAGGATTTTGAACCCACATACATACCCGGTAGGCTTAGAATTGGGCTTACATAATAGAAGAAAAGAACTTGTTGCAAAATACAGAGGAATTTCCTAATAAAAGACGAAAAACACAATGTGCAAGTGACAAGTTATAAAAAGCGAAAAATATAAAAACAACCAGCACAAATGATGACACAATAAAGCGAAGAACACAAAAACTAAAGGACACATCTCATGGCACACAAATGCAATCTCATAATTGATTCATGCTGCGACCTTCCTTTTGAAGAAGTTAATGTAGAAGGCGTACAACTTTTGCAATTTCCATTCCGCGTTGGTTATGCAGAGTTTTTTGACGATTTGTTCCAGACTAATTCGCCTCGCGAATTCTATGAATCTATGCGCAAAGGTGCAACGCCATCAACTGCACAAATTCCTATGAATGTCTTGACGGAAACCTGGGAAAAAGCTGCAAAATCTGGCGTACCTACAGTGTTTTTGTGCTTTTCCAGCGGGCTTTCTGGTACATATGAAACAGTCAAGTTGTTAATGGACCAAACAAAAGAAGAATATCCAGATGCAGAACTTTACGTGGTAGACACTAAGCTTGCAAGTATTGCAGAAGGTATCTTGGTTCATGAGGCAATCCGCTTGCATCAACAGGGGCTTTCTGCGCGCGAGCTTGCAAATTGGGCAGAAGAAGCCCGCTATTTTGTGCAGGCCATCTTTATGATTGATGGTTTTGATGCTCTTGCACGTGGTGGGCGTATTCCAAAGTCGGTTGCAAATATTGGTGCTAAGCTTGATGTAAAACCGCTTTTGACCTTTGACTTGGACGGCAAACTTGCTGTTGCTGGCATGGCTCGCGGGCGTAAAAAGGGCCTAAAGCAAATGGTTGAATATTACGCAAAAAATGTTGTGCGCCAAAACATAGAACAAGAAGTTGTTATTGCAGATGCGGACTGCCCAAAAGATGCAGATCGTCTAAAAGAAATGCTTAAAAAAGAGCAAAACTGTGGCATATTTTTAGATGCTTATGTTGGACCAGTTATTGGGTGTCATGTTGGACCTGGAATGGTGGCATGCGTATTTTGGGGAAGCGACCGTCGCGAACAGCTTTCTGTTACAGATAGAATTGCACGCAAGGTTAAAGGGGAGTAATTTATGGCGCAATTTTGTTATTACGAAGGTGAGGTACATGTTGGTGCTGCGCTAAAGGCGGCGCTTAATTCTGCTGGTTATGCATTTGTGGAAAGCCCCGAGCAGGCAATTTTCATTTTCACGTATTTTTTGAAAGAAAATGAAGCGGAAGATTGCTATTTTGATTCAAACGGCCTTGTGCAAAAAGCACCAAAAGGCGCATATCTTATTGATCTTGGCCCTGCAACGCCAAACTTCGCGCGCGAACTAAGCGCTGTTGCTTCTGTTAGTGACTTATTTTTTGTAGAAGCTCCTATTGCTGTTAAAGATACAACGCTAGAAGACGCCTTTGCTGTTAAAGAAAACCTGGCGTGTTGTGTTGCCGCGGAAGCTCATGACAGGGAAGTAGTTGTTCCTGTGTTGCGCAATTTTGCTTCCCAAATAGATGAATTTACAGAGCCTGGCTCTGCTCAACTTGCACATTCTGCTTGGGCTCTTCAACACTGTGCAAGCATCTTTTCTGCAGTAGAGGCTGAAGCACTTTATCGTGCTATGAAGCGCATTCCAACAAGTGCAGTTTTAACGTGCGATGGAAACACGGTTCCAACGCTTGAACAAACACAAAGTGCTCTTGTAGCGGCTATTGCGCAAAAGCGCTTTTCTGGCACTTATACAATAGAACACCTTATGGCAAACATTAACGCGGCACTTTCTGCTGCAGACGATGCAGAGCTAATATTGCCGCAGGCAGAGGCCTGTCTTCGTCTGCTTGAGCTTTTGGCAATCATTGGCGGAAGCGACAAAAGCCCTGCTGCAATTTCAATTGTTTATGATGAAGAAGAAACAGCTGCCTCTTTTGGTCTTGACTGGAGCCGCGCAGAAAGCTTTACCGGAAGCTCACGCGATGAAGACGCGCTAAATGATTACAACGCATCTGGCAAAGACGGAAACGGCGGCGCTGGCGGCGCAGGCGCGATGGGTGGCGCGGACGACGATGACGACTTTGGTGGCTATGCAGACCTTTTTGGTAACTATTCAGAAAACTAGCTGGTTGCTTAGATGAAGGCTTCTGAAACTTGCAATTTTTCTATAGCCAACTTTTTACCAACGGAATGCAAACTCTGCCCACGTGCTTGTGGCGCAAACAGGCGTGCTGGGCAACTTGGCGCATGCGGCGCTGGCAACACATTGCGCTTAGCGCGCGCAGCGCTTCATTTTTGGGAAGAACCACTTATAAGTGCAGAAACCGGAAGCGGAACTGTATTTTTTTCTGGATGTCCGCTGCGTTGCGTGTACTGTCAAAATGCCTCTATTGCTCTTAACGAATGGGGCAAAGACGTTTCCTTTGAGCGCCTTGTAGAAATATTGCTAGAACTGCAAGACCGAAAAGCTCTAAACATAAACTTTGTTACTCCAACGCATTATGCTCCTGTTGCAGTTGCCGCTGTGAAAGAAGCACGCAAACGCGGTCTTGTTCTTCCAATTGTTTGGAATACATCTGGCTATGAAACGCCAGATGCAATTCGCGCGCTAGCAGGATGCGTTGATGTGTACCTTACAGATTTCAAATATGCATCTTCTGAGCTGGCAAAGAATTACTCAAACGCGCCAGATTACCCGCGTGTTGCACTTGCTGCACTCAAAGAAATGCTTGCGCAATGTGCCACGCCGCAAGTAGATGAATATTTGGGACAAGCGCGTCTTATTCGCGGTGTTGTGGTAAGGCACCTTC
>CAZRFO010000202.1:0-3111 GCA_964599515.1 uncultured Eggerthellaceae bacterium
AATTGCTGGTGGTCTTTGTGAACAAGAAGATAACACACAAGCTAAAGCGCTATATCAACAAGGCCTATTGCCTGGTGGAACAGAAGTTGCAGAAGAGTTGATGGTTGAAGCCGATGGTACGTGGTTTAGTGTCCAAAAACCAAAAGAAGGTGAACCACGCCGCCTTGAGGTTAAAGCTGTTGTTGCTTATTCTGCAAAAGAAAGGGATGGTAGTAAGGTTAAACGAAAAGACGTTGTAAGACATGCTTGCGTTGCATCTCCAGAACAATTTTGTGCAGAAGCTGTTGCAAGCATTGGCAAAACATATGACTTATCAAAGATAAAGACACTACATGTTGGTTCAGATGGAGAGCCATGGTGTAAAAACATAGGAAGGTGGTTTCCTTGTGGAAAAACGAAAGGACATCTTGATCCGTTTCATGTGAATAGGGCAATCATCTCGTGTTTTACCAAAGATAATAAAAAGCTAGCTAATGGCATTTTGAGCGTTGCTATGCAAGGTGAAGCTACATATGCCGCCTCCCTAATACAAGCTGCAGAAGATGCAGGCGTTGCCAAAAATGGATCAAGTAGGGTTGCTGAATACTTACGCAACAACGCAGAAATAATATACACAAAAGGTCCCTCATTAGGCACAATGGAGGCAGAGAATCAACATATCTATGGAGTGCGAATGGATTCATTTCCATGTGCATGGTCTGCGCAAGGCGCATCTAATATGGCAAGACTTAGGGGACGCTCAGTTTCTGGTAGAACAATTCCAAGGCAGACACGCGATATGTCACTTTCAGCAAAACGCAGACGACGTCGCAACGAAAAAGAATATGCTTTTTACGAAAGAAAGACTGGTGTGATACCAGAAAGCACAGGTCATGGTTACGCTTATCCACATCAGGCAAGTGTTGCTCAACTTAGCCCAGAAGTGCGCTATATTGCAAACGTTGACGGAGGCATGACCTTAAACGTAGGATAAGAGCGCGCCCCAAACAAGTTTACGCCGTCCGAGGCTTGGGATTACCGCGACAAAATCCTTGCAAGTGTGATGTAATACAAAGGTGTGCAAAATGACTGAACAAGAAAAATGGCTTGAAGAAATGAGGGGTAAGACGGCCTCCCAGATTCTCGATGACCTAGAGGCGGAGTACGCAGACGATGACCTCGCCTTGTCTATGGTTGCCAACAGGCGGCGCGACATTGAGAAAGTCCCCGAAGAACGGGGATGGCGGCTCGCGCTTGGTCTTGCTGGCGACCTCGAACTATACTCATAAGCGAGGATTTTTTACGGACAACAGAATACAAACGTAACAAGCGTAGGAAGGCACGCTATGAGAGACGTTATCTTCATCGGACGCAAAGGATGCAACTCCTGCTCCTATGCGCTCGAAACCATCGTCAAGCCCTTAATGGGGGAACATCCCGACAACATCAGCTACCACTACGAGTGGGACGCTGTTATCGAGCGGGTGAACCGACGGGCGGAAATCAAGGAATGACCTGTGTCAATATTTCGGACACAAAGAATCGAACGAATCGATGAGAAAGGTGTTCACTTATGCCAGGAAAAAACTTGCCCGCATTTTATAAATTCGCTGACGGTAAATCATATAGGGACTATCACGGAATTAAAAAGGCGCGTGAATGATAGAGTGACAACGGGCGCGTTAGATGTTTAATTACCCAATTGGCGTTCGTTGGTTTTTGTGGTTTCCAGGGCGTGCGATGCGATTCTTGAGCGTGCAGCAGCATGTGCTAGTATGTGCGCTTGATTGTGGTTGTTACCAATCAAAGAGCTGGCAATTGTTGTTAGAACGCTCCATTTTGAGGCTGTCATATCATTCTGATATTTGAGCTCGATTTGTGCTGACGCCAATATTGCAGTTTGTGCTTGTTGAAGTCGTTCACGCTGTATCGCTGGCTCAACTCTTGAAATCTCTTTTCCTGTTTTGGCAATCTCATAAGTTACAGCTTTTGTGATGCTGGCTGTTACTTCCGGTACAGAAAGTACAACGCGCGCTGCTTGACTTAATGTGCGCGTAGAAACTTTTCCATTGTTTACAATCTCTGCTTTAACGTTCATGTAAGATTGTTCAAATTCCCGCTTAATCTCCCCTGAAATCTCTAACCCTTCCCTTTTTCGCAAAAGAGAAGATACGGAAAGAAAAACAACGTTCTTCCCTTCTGATTTAATGGCTGCGCGTTCAAGGTAATCGATTTTGCGCGCGGCGGCACGTTCAATATCTTTTGCGAGTGCAGCTTGTGCACGTGTAACAAGGCGCTCTTCCTGCTCAGGAAGTAGGGCTTTGCCGCCAACTTGTCTCTCCCAAGCAACAAGTTCGCTTTTGAATTCCTGAAACGCAGCCTTTACCTGCGCGTTTTCCATAACATGCTTGGCAAGGCTTTTATCAATTGCGCATTCTTTTGCAAACCCATAGGTCATTGCTTGTTTTGCAACATTAAGTACGCTTATGTAAGTTGCGCGCACGGCTGTATCGCGCTCCCAGGGAGAATTCATTGCGCCTGCCGCCTTTAATACTACATTCGCACAGCGTTTTTCCAGGTCATCCATTTGCGTTTGTATGTAGCGCTCACGATACTCCCCTGTTTTGCCTAAGATTTCAGCACCGATTTCTACAGCGCGCGCGTAGTTCAGGTACGCCTCCTTTATCACAGGGCTCGTTTCTTTAAGCTTTTCAAGAATGGCAAAAGCAGCAGCACGCGCTTCTTTGTTTACCGAGTATGCACCAAGTCTGCCACGCCCTGTTTCTGGCAAAAGCTTTGCGATTTTTGAAAGCTCACATTCTAGTTCGGTTGCATGCGCCATATCTTTTGGGGTAATCCCTAAGTTAAGCCCTACTTCTAATGCTTTGCGTTGAATGTCAAGCTCAGTTGATTTAGCAACAGGAAGACCAAGCTCTTTTCGCAGCTGGTTCACGCACAATGAGCGCGAGAAGTCTTTTACTACATTTCTGTCGTGTTGATACTCGGCAAAAACAGCACGGCGTATGTCTTGTTTGGACACTTCAATTGTTTCATGGGGAATTTGTTCTGCTCCCGTGAAACTTCCACTTCTATCAAAGGTGTGCACATGGCAGTGCACTGACATATCCGCAT
>CAZRFO010000203.1:0-3103 GCA_964599515.1 uncultured Eggerthellaceae bacterium
CAACTCGCCCATGCCAGCAATAATTGTTTGGCCTGTTTCATGGTTGGTTGAAACACGGAATGTTGGGTCTTCTTCTGCAAGTTTTTGCAAAGCGATGTCCATCTTTGCCTGTTCAGCCTTGGTTTTTGGCTCTACAGCAATGTCAATAACAGGGTCTGCAAATTGCATGGACTCAAGGATGATTGGGTGATTTTCGTCACACAAAGTATCGCCTGTGCCAGTATCTTTCAAGCCTACAACAGCAACGATGTCGCCAGCAGAGCATTTATCAATGTCAATACGCTGGTTAGAGTGCATTTGGAGCAAACGACCAATGCGTTCCTTCTTGTCGCGTGTTGCATTAATTACATAGCTACCGGAATCAAGAGTGCCAGAATATACGCGAAGGTAAGTAAGTTTACCAACGTATGGGTCTGTCATAATCTTGAATGCCAAAGCTGCAAATGGAGCCTTAGGATCTGAAGGACGTTCGTCTTCTTCGCCAGTGCCAGGAATAATACCCTTAATAGGTGGAACATCGGTTGGAGCAGGCATGTAGTCTACAACAGCATCAAGCAACTCTTGAACACCCTTGTTCTTGTAAGCAGAACCAACAAATACCGGGTTTAGCTTGCAAGCGCAAACGCCTTTGCGGATTGCAGCTTTGAGCTCTTCAACTGTGAATTCTTCTTCCATCAGGACTTTTTCCATGAGTTCGTCATCACAGTCAGCAGCAGCGTCAACCAATTCTTGGTAACGAATTTCGGTTTCTTCTACAAATTCTTCTGGGATAGCATCCATAGGCTCTGGGTAAGTCATACCCTTTTCGTCTGCTTTGAAGTCCCATGCAGTCTTTGTAACTAGGTCAATTACGCCCCAGAATTTATCTTCTGCGCCCATTGGGATTTGAGCTGCAACAGCAGGAGCGCCAAGACGGTCTTTCATGGTTTGGATAGCACGGAAGAAGTCTGCACCAACGCGGTCGTATTTGTTGATGAAAGCAATACGAGGAACACCGTAGCGTTCTGCTTGGCGCCATACAGTTTCAGACTGAGGCTGAACACCTGCAACAGCATCAAATACTGCAACTGCGCCGTCAAGTACGCGCAATGAACGTTCAACTTCTGCGGTGAAGTCTACGTGACCTGGGGTGTCAATAATTTGGAAGCGATAAGGCTTGCCATCTTTAGCACCACCAGGGTAGTTCCAAAAACAAGTTGTAGCAGCAGCTGTAATGGTTACGCCGCGTTCTTGTTCCTGAACCATCCAGTCCATGGTTGCTGCGCCATCGTGAACTTCTCCAACTTTGTGGGTTTTACCCGTGTAGTACAAAATACGCTCTGTAGTAGTGGTTTTACCAGCATCAATGTGAGCCATGATGCCAATATTACGAGTATCTTGCAATGATTCTTTTGCCATAACTCCCACGTCCTAGAAGCGATAGTGCGAAAACGCACGGTTAGATTCCGCCATTTTGTACGTGTCTTCACGTTTCTTAACTGCAGCACCAGTGTTGTTGCATGCATCCATGATTTCGCCAGCTAGACGCTCAACCATGGTGTGTTCCTTGCGCTTGCGGGAATAATCTACAAGCCAACGAATTGCAAGTGTGGTGGAACGGCGTGAGTTTACTTCCATTGGAACTTGGAAAGTAGCGCCACCAACACGCTTTGCTTTTACTTCAAGCGTAGGACGGATGTTTTCAATAGCCTTCTTAAACATAGAAAGCGCATCTTCACCTGTCTTAGCTTCTACTAGGTCGAAAGCACCGTAAACGATGTTTTCTGCAATGGATTTCTTGCCGTCAAGCAAGATCTTGTTAATCAATTGAGTAACAAGACGGTTGTTGTACTTTGCGTCCGGCGCAGGTTCGCGACGGACAGCAGCGGCACGACGTGACATACTTTAAAACCTTTCTTCTCTGCGCGCTTCGGAGTGCAAGGTTGCGCACTCATTAGGCTGCCTGGCTTTTTAGCTTTTTCTTATAAGCAAACTTGCCAGTTAACGTGCAACCCGCGCGACTAACGACTACTTTGGGCGCTTAGCGCCATAGCGGCTACGAGCCTGCATGCGTTTGTCAACTGCAGAGCAGTCCAACGCTGCGCGGATGACCTTGTAACGAACACCAGGAAGGTCCTTTACACGACCGCCACGGATGAGCACCATTGAGTGCTCTTGCAGGTTGTGACCAATGCCAGGAATATAGGCCGTTACTTCCATGCCATTTACAAGGCGAACACGACATACCTTACGAAGAGCCGAGTTAGGCTTTTTTGGGGTGGTGGTGTAAACACGAGTGCAAACGCCACGCTTTTGCGGGTTACCTTTCAATGCAGGAGTCTTTTTCTTATCGACCTGCTTCTGGCGTCCTTTACGGACAAGTTGGTTGATGGTAGGCAAAGCTTTCTCCTTCTAACCTAAACAGATAAATTTCTGTTCCAACTCTATGAAATTTGACATCAACGTTTGCGCCATGTTAGCGCGGGGTTGATACGCTGTTGATGCTTTACGCAATACACGGTATTTGCTCGCGTGCGACCAAATACCAGCGTGCGGCAAAACGCAACAGTAAAGCCAAATTTCAAGCCTATACTTGCACATCTTTTTGTTTGGAATGACATCCCGTGAGTTGAATGCTTTATATTTGCATGTGCAACCAGCTGAATTGCACACGTATCCAAGCCTCAAAGACGCGAAGAAGCAATTTATCACCCTAATGCCTGGTTGTCAAACGCCACGCACCCGGGTGTTCCCTGTTAGCATGTTGAGCAAAGCCGCAGGTCAAGGTGAAGTTTTAGAAAAATTTGGCGAAGAAGGCGCAGAAAATGTGCAAAATCGCAGGTAAACGGCACAGCGTTTTAAAAAGAAGAAGGCCCAGGCGCGATGCCTGAGCCTCAAGGTCTAACTTTGAACAGACAGCAAACCCACAAGAAGTTCGCTTGTAAGTCCTCTTGCAAAAGCCAGCGTGTAAGTTCGCCTATAAAAGTCCGCTTGTAAGTCCGCGAACTATTCGTAAGCTTATTCTGCAGCTTCTGTTGCAACCTCTTCTGCAACTGGTGCCTCTTCAACAGCAGCTTCTGCAGCTTCTTCTGCAGGAGCAGCAGCGGCAGCTTTTTCAGCTTCC
>CAZRFO010000204.1:0-3100 GCA_964599515.1 uncultured Eggerthellaceae bacterium
TTTTTTATACTCTCATGTCAGAAAAACTACGTCGGGGACGAAGAACCCGTTTCCCATCTTTGCAGATAGGTTTCGTAAGCCTGTAGATTTTGTTGATAAACTGGCTTTATCTTGCGCGAAATAGCTGCGGTTTTTATATAATACGTGTATCCCCTAAACAAACACGAAAGGAAGCGAATGGCAACGCTTGAGCTTATACTTGTACTCTTAGCCGCTGTGCTAATATCTGCGGTTATCGACCAGTTAGTTGCTCGCGTTTCTCTTCCTTTAATTCAAATTGCACTTGGAATAATCATTGCTGTTGTTGCGCGCACGCAGATTGACATTGAATTTGATTCAGAACTTTTCTTGGTACTCTTCATTGCGCCTTTGCTTTATAACGACGCGCGCGAAGTAGACAAAGCGGCGCTCATGCAAAACATTAAACCAATTTTGGCATTGGCAATAGGACTTGTAGTCTTTAGCGCGCTGATCATTGGTTTTTCCGTTAACGCTATCATCCCGGCAATTCCTCTAACTGCTGCTATTGCACTTGGCGCTGCCCTTGGCCCCACCGATGCAGTTGCTGTTTCATCTGTTCCAAAAGAAAGCCTAGATGAACGCTCGCACAGTTTGTTAAAAGGCGAAAGCCTCTTAAATGATGCTTCTGGCATCGTGATTTTTCAGTTTGCGATTGCCGCTTGCATCACTGGCGCGTTTTCTCCGATAGATGCAGGAATTGACTTTCTTAAAAGCTTCTTTGGTGGGTTGATAATTGGCACAATACTTGGTTTGGCAACTAGTTGGGTTGCGCGCGGTGTACGCAGCATGGGACTTGAAAACACAACTTTCCATGTATTGTTTGACCTGTTTTGCCCGTTTATTATCTTTCTTATTGCAGAACAATTTGAAGCAAGCGGAGTTATTGCCGTTGTGACAGCTGGTCTTGTTTCTTCGCTTACAAATTTGCGCTTCTCTCCTACCGCATCGCGAGAAAACATTGTTTCAACTAGCGTTTGGCGCGTTTTCACTTTTGCGCTAAACGGCGTTGTTTTTGTTTTGCTAGGAACACAACTTCCTAAAGCCATGAGTTCTACCTGGGAAAGTATTTACTTCCCTAACGGCACTCTAATTCTTTTCGTGCTTGGCATTACACTTGTTTTGATTCTTGCTCGCTTTGTGTGGGTTTTGGGCCTTGACTACATTCAATTTTTGCAGGAAAAGCGCCGTTTCAAAAAAGAAGCAATTAAATCAGGCGAAGGTGCTATAAACAAAAGTGTTGACGCTAGTGGAAGTACTACAGACGCGAGCACAGGTGCTGGCAAAGGTGCTTTAGACGCGGGTGCAGACGCTAGCGAAGGTGTTACAAGCAGCGAAAGCACCAAGCGTGCCAAAAACGCAAAAGGCAAGCTGCGCTTCTTCACTAAGGAACATATACTTTCTGCTCTTAGAATGACTTTAGCTGGAGCAAAAGGAACAATCACTTTGTCCATTATGCTCACTTTGCCTGTTTACACAAATTCAGGCACTCTTTTCCCGCAGCGCCATTTGATAATCTTTTTAGCTTGCGGCGTAATCCTTGTAACACTTCTTCTTGCAACATTTGTGCTGCCGTTGCTTGCTCCTAAAAAAGAATCCAAGGAAGATGCAGCAACCAAAGCCGCGCGCGAAAAAGAGGTTCATGCAGAAATTCTTCGCCAAGTAATTGAAGATTTAGCAGGCGAACAAAACGAAGACACGCGCGAGGCAACTCAAGTTGTTATTCAAAGCTACCGTAAACGCATTGAGAACTTGGTAGATGAACAGGAAGAAGACACTAAGGCACTAAATGAAATTCACGCCAAAGCGTATAAGTGGCAAGAAGCTTATGTTTATCAGATGCACAAAGATGGAAAAATTGACGATGAACTAGCAGCCGAAGTAATGTACAAAATTGAAAAGCGCTACGAGCTTGCTACGCACAGCTATGACAAGAGCGGGATTTTCGTAAAAATTACTCGCTACTTTACGTTTGTAAAATCCTTGTTGCATCAAAAAACAACCGATATTCCAGGCATAGAGCTTGAAGAAGCTACAAAAATTAGAGATGTTCGCATTGAGGCACTTGAGTTTGCGGTTAACCAGCTCACCCACTTGTTGGCAAATACAGGCGACTTACAAACAGAGCATGTATCTGCGGTTTTAGATGAATACAGCAGATATCTTCTTTCCTTACAGGCCAACGTTCCTTCTATCACGGATATGTCAGAAGTGTCAGACAAAGCAGACGAAGTGCAACGCAAGGCGCTTGCACATGAGCTTGATTACATTCAAAAATACTACAAGGAAGAGCGCATAAGCAGAAGCTACGCAAAGCGTCTTCGCGAAAATATCGCACTCATGCAAGTTGACCTTGAAGATAAGGTTTAGTTGCAATCTTACATCTTTATTGGCGCGGAAACTCCAAGAAGCGAAAGAGTTAAAGCTAGCACGGTGCGAGTTGCGTCGCAAAGCGCCAAGCGAGCATTTTGCAATTCTGGTTCAACTCCAAGCACATGACAATTCGTATAGAACTGATGAAAACTTGCGGCAAGTTCTTGTGCGTAGTGAGTTAAGCGGAATGGTGCACGGTCGCGCGCGGCAAGCGCAATAAGTTCCCCAAAGTCATCCATCTTGCGCATGAGTGCAAGTTCACTTTCATCTGTTAATACATCCAAATGCAAGTCTTTGTTTATGACTTTTTCTGAAAGTTCATCTGTAGATATTGTGCCATCAAGCGCGGCGTTTGCAAGCTCTTCACCTGCGGCTTTGCGCAAAATTGAGCAAATGCGGGCATGTGCATACTGCACGTAGTAAACTGGATTTGACGAATCTTGCTTTTTGGCAACTTCAATGTCAAAGTCAATTTGCTGGTCTGATGAGCGAGAAAGCATCAAAAAGCGCGTAGCATCTACGCCAACTTCATCAATGAGCTCTTGGAACGAAACCATTTCTCCTGTACGCTTTGACATACGCACTGGTTCTCCGTCGCGAAGCAAATTGACAAGCTGTCCAAGCATAACCTCTAGTGCACCTTTGTAGCCCCAGGCTTCAAGCATAGCTTCGCAACGCTTTACGTAACCGTGATGGTCGGCGCCCCAAA
>CAZRFO010000205.1:0-3036 GCA_964599515.1 uncultured Eggerthellaceae bacterium
GCGAAGGGCAGTTTGTGAAACTTTACCAGCTTCTGCTTGTAGCTGTGCCCACAAATACACAATGGACAAGATGAGATATACAAACAAAACGATGATGTCCCACATAAGTGGCGAAGCCAAATTTGAGTACGCGAACAATTCCCACAAACGAAGTGGCTGGCCTAGGTCTACAACTACAAAACCAATAGCCAGTACTGTGCAGCATATAGATGTCCACACCGCTACTTTTGATATATCGCCAAAGCCTTGCATGCCAAATGCCTTTGGTATGGATGAAATGATAAGACCACCAGCAGATAATCCAACAAAGAACATGAACATGGTTATATATAAGCCCCATGAATCGTAATTGCGCATTGCAGTTTGCGACATGCCGCCTGTAAGCTGAACAATCCAAAGAACAATTCCTAATACACAAAGTACGGCGCCTACTATAATTCCTATGCGTAGTCCTTTTCCGTTGTTACCTTGCGCGATTGAAGTTTTTTCAGCGGTAACGCTTGCCGAAGAAGCAACGGTATCGCTTGCATTAGTTGTGGCTGTAACATCTGCCGAAGAAGTAACGGCAGCATTCGCCTGAGCATCTTTTGTCATGACGTTTCTCCTTCCGCCTTAAACCAGATAGTAAACTGATGGATTTGTTCCGCGATCTTCAAGTAAACGCTTATATTCGCGTTCTTGAATAAGCTTGGAAACTTCTGAATCTGGATCATCGAAATCTCCCCAGAAGCGGGCGCGTTCTGGACACAAGCGTATGCATGCGGGCTCTTCTTCCTTTGCAAGTCTATGCCAGCACATAGTGCACTTTTCAACCACATGCTTTTGATGAGCAGGAACGTCTGCTCCGCCTATAGCAAAATCAATGGTGTACTGTGGCTCTGACCAATTGAATGAACGCACGCCAGTGTAAGGGCATGCAGACATACACATGCGGCAGCCTATGCATTTGTCATAATCTTGGCGGACCACGCCTGTTTCTTTGTCTTTGTATGTTGCGCCTACTGGGCATACCTTAACGCATGCTGGGTTTTCGCAATGTTGACATGCAACAGGTAAATATGACATTGTTATATTTGGAAAAGTTCCTGCTGGAGTATCCATGTTAGAACCGCCATCTGTAAGGGCGCGGTTCCACCAGATGTTTTTAGGAAGGTTGTTTTCCATTCTGCAACCTACTGCACAAGTTTGACATCCTATGCATCTTTGAGTATCAATTACAAATCCGTAGTGCATGATTTAGCCCTCCCACTTCTTGAAGTCGACTCTAGTATCGTAGGGAGCTATTGAGTCGGCGTATTTATCTGTATTGGGGTTGGTCATTTCCTGATAGCAACCTGCTTTAAATTGATCGCGCTGCCAACCTTTAGGGATGGAAATGATTCCAGGAGCAATAGATTCATCTATCAGGCATTTAACAACGGCATGACCTCTGTCGTTAAATACTTCGATGTAGTCACCGTCTTTTACACCGCGAGCCTCTGCATCTTGGCTGTTGACTTTGCCAAGTGGCTCTGGGTCTATTTCGCGAAGAGTTGGTGTTTCAAACCACTGCGTGTGAACGCGGAAGCGAGAATGTTCTTGCAAATATACAAGTGGATACTTTTCTGCAAGAGGATTATCTATTCCACATTCTTCTGGTTCGCGGAAGTAAACCAAATGCTCTTCTGCGTTGCGCTCTGTTAAGTCCTGGCCGTAAGACAAACGTGGAGTTACGGTTTCGTAGTAAAGTTGCACGCGACCAGAAGCTGTAGGCCATGCGGCGCTTTTACCGCGAATCCATGGCGTTCCTTCTTCTTGGTTAGTGAAGTTGATAACTTTTTCTTCGCGTAGACGCTCTTCTGAATATCCTGCAGCTTTTGAAACTTTATCGGAGAATAAAAGTGCCAACCAGTAAGTCGTGCTGTTCCAGGTTTCTTCTGGGAATGATGCCTCATATCCTAGGGCCCTGCCAAGGAGTCCAATTATTTCCATATCTGATTTTGTTTCGTAAAGAGGCTCTATGGCTTTTTCGCTTAAAGTCATATAAGGATTGTTGTAAGCGGTACGCAAATCTTCTTTTTCATACCACGATGCAACTGGCAAAATAAGGTCGCAATAACGGCATGAGTCGTTCATTTCCATATCAAGAACAATCCAGTAATTCACATTAGGCAAAACTTTGTTAATCCATTCGTTTTGTCCAGTCAAATTGCTTAGTGGATTGTGGCAATAAGAAACGAGTACTTTTGTTGGGTAATCTACGCCTTCAAGTTTTTGTGTTTCAAACATTTCTGCCAAGCGAACATTTGGTACGTTGCTGTTGTAGGCCTTGAATTCTGGTGTGTAGAACCAATAAGTTGTAAGCGCAGGGGTGTAGGTTTGCGTGAAAACGCCTGTGAACCCAGCACCGTCGCGTGCAAATTGACCGCAAAGTGCCATCAAAATCGCAACAGCCCAAGTGTTTAGATAGCCATTTACATAGTGATCAAGGCCGTATGTGATGTTAACAGAAACTGCACGTTCGGTTGCAAATTCTTCTGCAAGCTGGGTGATTCTTTCTTCTGAAACGCCCGTTAGACGTGATGCTTCAGAAATGCTGTATTGCGAAAGTTGCTCTTTGAGCAGGCTATAAGCTGTTGTAACTTCAATGCCATCTGATGTAGTAAACGTTCCTTCAAGCACTGGAGATGTTGCTTCATCTGCAAGTACTGGTGCGTTTGCCTCGCTGTCCCAAACGTAGTACTTGTTAGGAACAGCAGCTACAGCTGTGGCAATTGCTGTGGCACCTCCTGCAGCTGCAGCTTCTTTGGCGGCAGCTACTGCTTGTAAGTAAGACTCTGCGCTTGATGCTGGCCAATTGCTTGTGCGAAGGTGTGCTTGAGTATCTTTTCTTACTAGGAAAGTACCAGTGGATTTGTTTGTAATGTAGTCCGTATTTTGCAGGTTGTTTTCAATGATGTAATTTGACATTGCCAACGCCAAATAGCCGTCGTAGCCTGGTCGTACACAAATCCATTCATCAGAACGGTGGGCAGTTGCAGATTTGATAGGATCAAT
>CAZRFO010000206.1:0-3034 GCA_964599515.1 uncultured Eggerthellaceae bacterium
GACGGAAAACGTTGGTCGCTGTACTGCGTGGAGTAGTACTTACTTTGGTTTATAGGTGTTGTAGGGGAAACAATGCCTTAAACACTTGTGTTGCGTTTGTGCGCAGCTGGTAACTTTTGATAACACGGCAAAAGAAGCTAGCTGCGCAGGAATTGCAAAACAGGGATATAAAAACAGGTTTTTAAAAGGAGGAAAAAATGTCTGAAATTCAACAAAAGAGCAAGAGCAGAGCTATGCTTGTGCTTGTTGGCTGCTGCGTTATGCAGATGGTAGGCCTTGGCACGGTTCTGAATTCTTCCTCGGCTTACTTTGCGTATGTTCCTACTCAGGCTGGCGTAGATATGGTTTCTTACGTAGCTTGGATTTCAATGTACGGTATCGCTGCTCTTGTTGGAACGTTTTTGGGTGGTATTTTGCTGCCAAAAAACACAAAATTGTTCTTGAGTCTTGATGTTATCGTTGTTGCGCTTTGCTTGTTTGGCTTTACGTTCGCAACTCCCGATTGGTCATGGCAGTTTTCAGTTATTGGTGTAATCATGGGTTTGTTCGGCGGTCAGTTCTTCTTGTATGCTTGCCCGCTATTGGTTAACTCTTGGTTTGGCAATTCTTGTGCTGGCCGTTATTTAGGTATTGCTAACTTGTTCTCTGGCATTGGTGGCGCAATCTTCCCCATGGTGTTCACTCAGCTATTCTTGAGCATTGGTTGGAAAGGTGTTTACTATGTAAACGCAGTTCTTGTTCTTCTTATTTTAATCTTCTCTCTTACCGTGTTCACTTCTGATCCTGCAAGCGTAGGTTTGGAAAAGTATGGCGAAGACATCAAAACCGAAGGCGATTCTACTAAGCCAGGTGTCCCGCTGAAATATGCAGTTGGCTCTGCTGTGTTTGTTGTTTTATTCGTTGCTTGCATTGGCTGCTCTTTCCCTGGTGGATTCAACAGCTACGTTCAAGCAAACTGCTTGCTCATTTTGGGCAACGATGCTGCTACCTTTAGTGCAACTTTGATGACCATTCTGCAAATTGGTTACATCCTTGCTTCTTTGTGCGGCGGTGTTATGGTTGACAAGTTTGGCGTTAAGGTTGTTACTATTGTACTGTTTGTTGTAACCATTCTTATGTTCTTAAGCTGGGCATTTGTTGCAAATACTGCAGTTCTTATGGCAATCACTGCATTCTTCTTTGGTATGAACAATGCTATTGTAACCATTGTTATTCCTATGATTGTTCGTCATAACTTTGGCGAGAAAGAATTCGACAAGGTTCTGTCTTATGCAATGATGGGTGTTGGTTTAGGTGGCGCTTTGGGTGCTCCTATTATCGCTTTGTTCTTCACTGCAACAGGTACTTACTCTGGTGCTTTTACTATTGGTGCTGTTGTTGCAGTTATTACTCTGTGCCTGCTTTTGGCTTCTATGGCTTTGTCCAAGGGTCTCAAAGAGAAGCATTGGGTTGCGTAGTTTTGGTTGGATTTTCAACAAAGTTGAAAAGGATTCATTGTGTTTGGTAAAAGAAAAATCAATGAACGTCAGGGCGTGATGATTCTTGCACAGATTCATTTGCCTGGCCAAATGTGGTTTATGCCAAATTAACATCCGGTTTATGCGCCCCGCTCAAATGGGGCGGGGCGCATAATTATGATTAGGGGGCTTTTGTGGAAGAAGTTCAAAAGAAAGGCGGCAAAATATTTTACGGCTGGTGGATTGTCGTAGGATGCTGCTTTCTTCAGGGGTGTTGCCTGGGATTGATGATGAACTCCGCAGGTATTTTTTATACGCCGGTTACTGAAGATTTAGGAATTGGCTTAGGGCCGCTTGCGTTATACGTTACGGTTTATTTCTTTGTTACAACGTTTACGTATCCATTTGTTGCAAGAATTTTACCCAAGTACAACATTAACATAGTGCTTAGTGTGGCGGTAATTATCTGCGTTGTTGCAATGGCTTTGATGTCTACGTATACCGAAGTATGGCAATGGTATATTTCAGGCGCAATGTATGGCATTGGCGGCGCTTTTATTTTCGTAATTGCTGCTACGGTTCTTGTTGAGAACTGGTTTTTTAAAAAGCGCGGTTTAGCATTAGGTATATGTCAATGCTGCTCTGGTATTGGTGGTGCTATTTTCCCCATTGTTGGCACTATGCTTATTAATCAGGTAGGTTGGCGCTTAACGTACTTAATTTTAGCTATTGTTGCCGGTGTATTGGTTTTGCCTTGGACAATGTTTGTGTTCAAGTATAAGCCTGAAGATATTGGCCTAAAACCTTACGGATATGAAGAGCATGAAGGCGCAGGTACTGACGAAAAGGTAGAGTACTCGGGCGTTCCTGCTAAAAAATGTTTCTTTACTATCGCATTTTGGGCGCTGTTCTTATACGGCGGCGTTGAGGCATTGATGAGCGGTTACAACACGCATCTTCCGGGATTTGGTGTTTCCATTGGCTTAGGCGATATGTTTGGCTCTACAATGCTTTCGCTTTCTATGATTGGCTATGTTTTCGCAACAGTAATTATGGGATGGCTTACCGATAAAATTGGCGTTGTGGTGCCGTCGTTTATTACTTTGGCAATTACAGCACTCTCGTTGTTTGGCTTTGCGGTTCTTAGAGAATCGCTGCCGCTTTCCATTTGCGCTTTCTTCTTCGGCATGAATTCAGTCATCATTACTATTAGTATGGCAACATTAGTTTCCGAACTATTTGGCAAACGAGATTATGCAAAGATTCTTTCGTACTTGCGTATGTCTGGCTGCATTGCTGCTTTTGGTTCAAGCGCCATTGGATTTGTGTACGATGCAACAGGACGTTTTGACATTTCGTTTTATGCTGGAATTTTGATTTTGGCTATATGCGCAATTCTTGTTGTTATTGCAATTTCACAAAAGAAAAAAATTCGCACTACCTTGTGGATAGAATCAGGGGAAGAGCAATCTTCTGCTGAAGCTTAAAAGGTGAATGCTGTGTTGAGATACTTTCTATGGAAGGTGTTGAATTGATTACATCAGCTAGTGGAGAGTAGCTGTGTAGTGAGTTATTGG
>CAZRFO010000207.1:0-3029 GCA_964599515.1 uncultured Eggerthellaceae bacterium
GTTCAATATCATCTGGGACAGTAACTTCTTCTTCGTTTAAGAACTGATTTACCATGTCTGTAAGTTCACTTGAATCCCTGATGCCTAGTGTGTAGAGCATAAAGTCGCTTAAATTTCCTGCAGGAGTTAAAACAACTACGCATTCGTTGTAGTTTTCCGGCCATCTACCTGCTACAACGTCGTACTGGTCAATGTAGAGGGAACTATCGGATGGCATTTCATAAAAGACATTTGTGCTTGCGGTAGTTGAAAGAAGCGAATTGCTATAAGAACTAGAGCCCAATCCCATGGCAGAAAACGAATTGTCTGGGTTAACTTGATGTACTCCGTTTTCTGTGCTGGAATTAAATATTTGAGGCGTAACGTTGTAGCTGTATTCTATGGCGTTTACGTTTTGCTCAATTCCGCTTTCTCCGCTTTCTAAGTATGTTTTAAGTGAAGCTAAGTCATTGCTTCCTATGCTTTTAAACATACTTGTGACCATTTTTGTCACGCCTGCTTCTGTGCTGCTACCTTGGGCGATGAAATTGCTTGTTTGCGAAGAAGTGCTTGTATCGCTGCCTTCGCTTGTAGCGCTTTCGTTTTCGCTGCTAGCGCTATCATCTGAGTCTTCATTTGTGGTTAGCATAGAAGTCATATCAAAGCTTGACGATGTTATTTGAATTGGGTATTCGGAAAGTGTTTCTTCTTCAACATCTTCAATATATTGATTAACGCCATTAGCTAGTGCCAAGATTCCAGCAATTCCTATGATGCCAATAGAGCCTGCTACGGCAGTCATGAAGGTGCGGGCTTTTTTAGTCATTAAATTGTTGAAGGAAAGGGAAAGTGCCGTTTTTAGACCCATAGATGTGTAGCGAGTTTTCTTTTTGCTTACTTTGCTTAAGTCTTCTTCGCTTGGATGGAAAGGGTTTGAATCGCTTGTAATGGAACCGTCAGATAAGTTAACTATTCGTGTGGCGTATTTTTCTGCAAGTTCTGGGTTGTGAGTTACCATTACAACTAGGCGGTCGCTTGCAATTTCTGTGAGCAAGTCCATAATTTGTATGCTTGTTTTGCTGTCAAGAGCACCAGTTGGTTCATCTGCAAGCAGGATTTCTGGGTCATTGATTAGTGCACGCGCAATGGCTACACGCTGCATTTGTCCGCCAGAAAGTTGGCTTGGACGCTTGTTGATATGCTCTGCGAGCCCTACCTTTTCAAGCGCTTCTTTTGCGCGGCGCTTACGTTCATCTGCAGAAACTCCAGAAAGAGTAAGGGCAAGTTCAACGTTTGCAAGAATTGTTTGATGCGGAATTAAGTTATAACTTTGGAAGACAAAACCAACTCTATTATTGCGGTATGCGTCCCAATCTTTGTCCTTGTACTTTTTTGTAGAAACGCCGTCTATTACAAGGTCTCCGCTGTCGTAGTGGTCAAGCCCGCCAATTATATTTAGAAGAGTTGTTTTACCAGAACCAGAAGGCCCTAAAATTGCAACAAATTCGTTATCTCTAAGTGTTAATGACACGCCATCAAGAGCGGTCTGCGTAAATGAAGAAGTAGTGTATGACTTTCTAATTTCTTTAAGTTCAAGCATGTATTATCTTTCTAAACTTTCTAAGCCGTTTTGTAAACTAGGCATTTGCGTGCTAAGTTTGCGTTGTTTATATCGTATTTTCGATGTCTTTGCGCCAGCTGCAAATAATATTGCAAAGCTGCAAGCGTTATCATTGCACGGTATCAGAAAAAACGTATTTTGCTTGATTGAAACGTTTTTTGTCACAAAATTGAAAGAGTATCTTCATGAATGTTTTAGAACAAATGGAATTGACCATTTCAAAGAGAAATCTTGCCAATGAAAATACATGTGCAGTGCTTATGGTTTCTGGCGGGTCTGATTCCACGGCTCTTGCTTATTTGTGCGCGCAAATGCGTGATGCTGGCGCTATTCGTGCAATTTCAATGTTGCATGTTAATCACAACCTGCGCGGTGATGCATCTGATGCAGACCAAGCTTTTGTGGAAAAACTTGCAAGCGAACTGGACATTCCACTTTTTGTTTGCAGCCTAGACATAGATGCGCTTGTGCGTGCTGAAAACGGGAACATGGAAGCAATAGCTAGAAGAGAACGTTATGCCGCTGCTAAAGAGGCGCTTCTTAGTATGTGTGCGCACTATGGCGCGCCTGTAAGTGATGGCGCAATTTTTGTTGCGCACACGCAAGATGACAGGGTAGAAAACTTCTATATGCGCTCAATTGTTGGAACTGGCCCTGGCGGCTTTCGTTCTATGACTTATGAAACAGGGCTTATCAAACGCCCTTTGTTGGACGTTAGTAGGGAAGACCTTCGTAGCTATATTACCAGCTTGGCGCAGGATGGTCGCGCTGTGGTTGCCTCTGACGGAAAGTCGCTTTGGTGCGAAGATGCAACAAATGCGCAAAATGACCACTTCAGATGCTATGTTAGAAACGAAATTGTGCCTTTAGCAAAAGCAAAAAACCCAGCGCTTCTTGATACGCTTTGCAGGACTATGAATTTGATTGCAGATGAAGATGACTATATTTTAAGTGTTGTTGCATCAACGGAAGCGCAAGTAGTTTCTTGGATAGAGCAAACAGGCGAATACGAGCCAGAGTATGAAGAAGGCTTTGTGCTTTTGCCTGGTGCAGGCAGTGTTCATGAAGTAATTTTGCGAAGAATTGTCTACCGCGCTTTGGGAAAGATGCTAGGCGAAGATGTGCGTGTTGAAAACGCTTCAATTGAGTCTGTGCTTGGCGGTTTTGGCGCAGACGGCAAGATTGAAAGCGGATACGTTACAAACATTCAAGGAAACATTGCTGTAAGCGCAAACAAGCAAGGTGTGCGCGTAGAGCCTATGTCGCGCTTTCGCGCTAGAAGGAAAAAGTTATGAATGTAATGAGTGAGTGTAAAATGGGGCCTGAACAGGATACTCAAGAGCAGGCGTATGGCAAACAAGCGCCACAAGCGCAAGCCACAACAGAGCAAATTTCACCTGAACAGTCAGCGACAAAAAAGTCCGCGTCT
>CAZRFO010000208.1:0-3021 GCA_964599515.1 uncultured Eggerthellaceae bacterium
CTTGTAACGCGCGACGCGTATGAACCAACCAAGGCGTAAAAACGCTTGTTATTGATGCCACCGTTTGTAAGATGCCTAATACCTTCAGCGTATGCATAGCACGCAGAATACCAGCTTGAATGTTTTTGTTCTATGCTTCGCGGCATTGTTGCCTCCAAGTGTTTGTATGTGGGTTATGATTATAAAACACTTTTGTACGCTGCGTCTTAAAAGGTAAAACGTGAAAACATCTGTGAAAACATCTGTGAAAACATTCAAAACTATAGCACTTATTGCATGCGCGTTTTTGCTTACATTCTGCGCAATTGGGTGCCAGAATACCACTGAGGTCGAAGATCACAATCACAGCGGCTCTTCATTTAAGCTTGGAACACTTTCAATAATAGCTTACGATTCAGAGTATGTTGTAACTAATAATCACGAAGGATGCATTGCAATTTATCTGCATGTAGAAAACACTGGCGATGCTGAAAAATCTGTTATGGGTTCATACACTGTGCAGCGCACACAAGATGGAAGCACCACCTTAAAAGTAGGTATTGCCTACGATGAAGAAGGCAACCTTATCAATACGGCAGACACGTTCATTGAACCTGGTGAGGTTAAAGACGTTGCAATGTGCTTTAAGCTTCAAGGCACAAACCCAGTAACTGTGACCTTTGGAAACGAAGACCTTGGCACAGATGTAACCACACTCACATTTACAGACACAACGCCTCCGGCAGAAGGCGAATAAGTTTTAAGCGAAGTAGCCTACGCCGCCTTCAATAAGAGGCTGGAAGTTATTACCTGGAACGTTTTTGTAAAGACCTTGTCCAGAACGTTCTGTATGGCCCATCTTCCCTAACACGCGTCCATCTGGGCTGGTGATACCCTCAATTGAAAGCACAGACCCATTTGGATTAACATCCCAATTCATGGAAGGCACGCCTGCTTCATTTACGTATTGAGTTGCTATTTGACCCTTTGCAACAAGTTGCTCAAGTAAGTCGTTAGGCACAACAAGACGGCCTTCACCATGGCTAATTGCAATATTGTGAATGTCTCCAACTTCGCATTTGCTTAACCAAGGTGACAAGTTTGACGCAACGCGTGTGCGCACAAGACGGCTTTGGTGGCGGCCAATCTCGTTAAACGTAAGAGTTGGGCAATTTGCATCCATTGGGACAATATCGCCATAAGGCACAAGCCCAAGCTTGATTAACGCTTGGAAACCGTTGCAGATGCCAAGCATTAAACCGTCGCGGTTTTGCAGCAAGTCGCGCACAGCTTCTGTAACCTCTGGTGAGCGGAAAAACGCCGTGATGAATTTCGCAGAACCGTCCGGTTCATCGCCGCCAGAAAATCCACCAGGAATCATGATTATTTGGCTTTGCTTTATGGCTTCTACCAGCGCTTTTGTGCTTTCTGAAACAGCAGCTGGCGTTAAGTTGTTAACAATGAGTGTTTGCGGGATTGCGCCAGCACGCGCGAAAGCGTGTGCCGTGTCGTATTCGCAGTTAGTTCCTGGGAAAACAGGAATGATAACGCGCGGCTTGGCAAATTCTTCGGAATACACTAGCGGAGCTGCGCTTGTGTAGCTAATAGCTTTGACTTCTTCGCCAGCTTTGCGGTACGGATAAACTGGCTCTAGCTTAGCTTCCCAAGCTTCTTGCAACTTTTCTAGGTTGGCAGTTTCGCTTCCTGCAACCAGCATGTAATCCTGCGTTGTTGTGCCAAGTTCTATTACGCGCAAATTTTGTGTTTCAACAGGCACAACACCGTTTTCTGCAACTTCTACAATAAAGCTTGCATAGGCAGGAGCAAACAACGTTTCTGTGTCAAAATCTTCTTCAAATTCAAAACCAAGCTTGTTTCCAACACACATCTTAAACAAGCTTTCTGCCAGTCCGCCATAACAAGCAGTAGAAATTGCCAGCGCTTCACCTTGTGCAGTCATAAGTTCAATAGCATCAAGCACCTCAAGCAAGCCGTCTTTAGTTGGCTTAATTGCATCTGCTTCATATTTTGGCTGGAGCAATACAACTCTGCTTCCCACCTGCTTAAACTCTGGCGAAACAATACGGTCAACTTTTCCGCATGCTGTTGCAAAGGAAATCAAAGTTGGAGGAACATCTAGCCCTTCAAAACTTCCAGACATAGAATCTTTACCGCCAATTGAACCAACGCTCAAATCAAGCTGCGCCATCAACGCGCCAAGAATTGCGCTAGCAGGTTTGCCCCAGCGTGTTGGGTCTGTGCGAAGCGAACCAAAATATTCCTGGAAGCTAAAGTACGCGTCTTTGCGCGAAAAACCTGTCGCAATGAGCTTTGAAATGCTTTCTACAACTGCAACATATGCGCCAACGAACTGGTTAGCTTCACTAAGATATGGGTTATAGCCCCACGCCATGCCTGAACATGTTGTAGTTTCTCCATCTACAGGGAGCTTTGCAACCATAGCCATGTTTGGCGTGAGCTGGGTTTTTCCACCAAAAGGCATGAGTACAGTGGCGGCTCCAATGGTGCTATCAAAACGCTCTGACAAGCCCTTGTTTGAAGCAACATTGATGTCTGTAAGCACATTTGTCATGCGCTCTTCAAGTGTTGTGCCATTCCAGCTTGGAGCATATTCGCCACCTGCTAAAACATGCAAATCCATATGTTTTGGAGCGCCGTTGCTGTTTAGGAATTCGCGGCTAAGGTCAACAATTGTGTTGCCGTTCCAAGTCATGCGAACGCGAGGCTCTGCCGTGACGCGTGCAATTGGCGTAGCTTCAAGGTTTTCCTCGTGCGCGAGCGCGATAAACGCATCTGCGTCTTTTGCCTCTAACGCTACAGCCATGCGCTCTTGGCTTTCCGAAATTGCAAGTTCCGTGCCATCAAGCCCGTCATATTTTTTGGTTACTTTGTTAAGATCAATTTCCAGACCGTCTGCAAGTTCGCCCACAGCAACGCTAACGCCACCTGCGCCAAAGTCGTTGCAGCGCTTGATCATTTCGCAGGCATCTTTGCGGCGGAAAAGGCGCTGAATTTTGCGTT
>CAZRFO010000209.1:0-3004 GCA_964599515.1 uncultured Eggerthellaceae bacterium
CAACTGGTCTTGTTGCCGGCTTGGTTGTAATTACTCCAGCTGCAGGCTTTGTTGAACCTTGGGCAGCTTTGATTATGGGCTTGATTGTTTCCCCAATTTGCTATTTCGCAATTTCTGTTTGCAAGAAGAAATTTGGTTACGACGATGCTTTGGACGCTTTTGGGTGCCATTGCGTAGGTGGTATTACAGGTGGCATTTTGACTGGGCTGTTCTGCGTGCCAGAGCTTGCTTGGACAAGTTCTGCAAGCGAAAACGTTATTGCAGCAGGTGGCAGCTGGGGCGGTTTGTTCTACACCGGAGACCCTTCACTTTTATTCGCACAAATTCTTGGCATTGTAATCACAATAGTGTTTGTTGCGGTTCTTGGTGCAATCTTAGCTGCAGTTATAAAGGCAATCTATAAGGGTAAGATTCGCGTATCCGATGAAGACGAAGCACTTGGCTTGGATGTTTCTGCTCATGGCGAAAGTGCCTACCCGGCATATGTTGGTTTGGACTAGAGAAGGGAGTGAACAATGAAAAAAGTTACAGCAATTGTACGCCCCGAAAAGCTAGAAACAGTAAAGGAAGCACTGTTTGAAGCTGGCGTTTCTGGTATGACAATTTTCCAGGTACAAGGGTGTGGCGCGCAACATGGATGGAAGGAATACTTCCGCGGCACAGAAGTTTTGCTAAACATGGTTCCAAAAATTCAGTTTGAAATTGTTTTGGACGACGACAAGGTTGATGAAATAGTAGACGTAATTTGCAAATGCGCGCAAACTGGAAATGTTGGAGACGGCAAGATTTTCATTTCGCCAATCGATGGAGTTCTTCGTATTCGTACAGGCGAAAAAGACAGCGAAGCTCTTTAGTTGGATGCTAGCTTGATTTTGATTAGGCGTTAATCCGATTTGTTGATATTTGTAAAAAAGACACTTGTCTATTTAGGCAGGTGTCTTTTTTGCTCATTCATGTAGTTATGTGTGATAACCTATGCAAAGCAATATTTTGCCTACAAAGGAGGCCGTTATGCGCCAAGGAAGCAACCCAAATTTTTGCCCTCCATACGAAGAGGGAACCGTTTATACAATGGAAGACGAAAAGGGTGACTTGGTAAATCTTGAATTTTTAGGTTTGCTTATTCATGATGAGCAAAGGTTTGGCTTCTTTGTTCAGGTTGACGATGAAAAGCCAGTTGGCGTTTCTGATGAAGTTATTATTTTGGAAGTTACAGAACTTGACGATGAAGGTCAGCCTGAAGCATTTGAGGCAATAGAAGACGAAGACCTTGCGGATGAGGTTTTTGAAGCGTTCATGGAAGCCACAAAAGACATCTACACTTTTGAATAGCACAGCGTTTCCATGTTACTGGTGAATGCGCTGCGTGTGCGTGGTGATCTTGGCAAAGATGCAAATGATGTGCGCCAGCATGCGAAGATGCAAATGCGGCACCTTCGCAAATTTTATCCAAAAACTAAAGCAAAGAATCTATCACAACCGCACATGCCATGACTGCAAGTGAAATTGCAAAAGCTATAACGTCTTTATACGTGACATGTAACGGATTAAGACGTGTTCGTCCGCGCGCGTTGTTGTAACACCTAGAATCCATGGCATTTGCTAGCGTGTCTACACGTCTAAGCGCATTCGAAAACATTCCCGACACAATTGAGAGCACGCCTACCGTGCCAGCACTTTTCGCAAACGGGTTAAGCGTAAATACAGCGCCCCTGCACTTTTGGGCTCGCATTAAAATGAATGCCTCGTTTGCTAATTGTGGTAAAAACCTAAAAACAATGCCCATCATAATTGCAATTTCATGCACAGGAACACGTATGTGATCAAGCCAACGCAGCATGTTTGCAAGAGCATCGCTAATGTCTAACGTTGTTGTTGTAAGCATCAAAAAACTACTTGCAAACAGTATGATAACCAGGCGAATTGTTGCAATGAGCGCGCGATATAAGCCTTCATCGCTTATGCAAATTGGGCCAAGCTGTGCATAGATTATTTCTCCTTGTGTGAAAAACACATTTACAAGTACGGCACAAATTACAATAAAAAATAGCGGGGAAGTAGCCTTCCAAGCAACGCTGGCGGGAATCTTTCCAACAAAATGGGCAACTATCAACGCACAGGCAAGCATGGCAAACGATATAGCGCTTGTTACTTTGAAACAAACAACAATAAAAACTAACAAGAGCGTTAGTTTTATGCGAGCGTCAAGCTTGTGTACAATGCTGCCACTTGACCAATAATTTCCGAATATCATTGTTGGTAGCTTCATGATTTATTCGCTTCAAGGGCAGATGCTATTGCTTTGGCTAGTGCTTTAGCTGAATATAATTGCTTTGGTATGCATATGCCGCGCGCCTGCAATGCATGCGCTAGCTTTTCTGCGGCAGGAATGCTTAATCCAACGCGTTCTAATGCTTCTTCTTGCGCAAAAACTTCAAGCGGGCTGCCTTCTAAATAGATTGCGCCTTGATTTAAAACAACAATACGAGTACACAAGTTAGCAAGGTCATCCATATTATGTGAAATCATGCATATTGTTATGCCTTGCTTGTGAAGTGAACTCATGATCTGGGAAAAGTTCTTGCGCGATATTGGGTCAAGACCAGCAAATGGTTCATCTAGTATAAGTATTTCTGGTTTCATGGCTAAAATTCCAGCGAAGGCAACCCTTCGCTGTTGGCCGCCAGAAAGAGCAAACGGGCTTGTGTCTTGTATGCTTTCTGGAAGGTTTACAAGTGCCAGTGCCTCGTGCGCTCTGGCGACAATTTCGTCTTCTGCAACTCCTAAATTGCGTGGACCAAAGGCTATATCTTCATGCACGGTTGACGCAAAGAGCTGATGTTCTGGATATTGAAACACCATGCCAATTTTGCCGCGAAGGCTGCGTGCTGTGTGTTTGTCATAAAGATTGGCGCCGTTTAGTGTGACTTCGCCTGTATCTGGCTTAATAAGCCCTGCCATAATTTGCGCAAGAGTGCTTTTGCCGCTTCCTGTGTGGCCGCAA
>CAZRFO010000210.1:0-2988 GCA_964599515.1 uncultured Eggerthellaceae bacterium
TCCACAGCACTATTTACCAAATATCGTTCACATGCTTGTTTCTGGCTTTGAGAGCGAAACGCTTATTTTGCGGCTTGATGCGCTGGGATTTGGAGTTTCTGGTGGTTCTGCTTGTTCTTCGCATTCCTTAGAACCTAGTCATGTACTTCGCGCTATTGGCATTTCTGTAGATGATGCATATGGCGCATTGCGCGTGTCTATGGGAAGATACACAACAAAAGAGCAGTTAGACGCATTTTTTGATGCTTTGGTACGTGTTATTAGCTAGGTAAACTAATGGAACTAATTGATTGCCATACGCATACAATTTATTCGCATCACGGAAGTGGAAGCGTGAGTGAATTAGTGAGTGCCGCATGTTCTAAAGGCGTAAAAACTCTTGCTATTACAGAACATTATCCACTTCCGGCTGGAATAGATAAAACAAACGATTCTGCTATGCTAGAAGAAGAGCTTCCTTTGTACTTGAGCGACATTTACAATGAACAGGCAGGCGCGCAAGAAAATAAAACAGGCATAACTATTCTTGCTGGTGCAGAAATAGATTATCTTGGTAAAGATGACGCACGTGATTTAAGCAAAAGCGCTCTTTCTGCATTTGATTACTGCGTTTTATCTGTCCACTTCATAGATGGCATGGCGCTAGATAATTCAGATGATATGGAACTTTGGGAAACGTATAGTCACGAGTGGTGCGTGCGTCGCTACGTTGAACTTTGGATAGAAGCATGCGTATCTTCAATCCCTGCGCAGACTATGGCTCATCCAGATTTAATTAAGAAATTTGGGTTTTGCGAAAAAGGCCTGTTTACAAATGAAATGTATTCAAATATGGCGGAGGCTGCACGTGAAAGCGGCCGCGCTGTAGAACTTAATACATCTGGTGCGTATTGCGCATGTAAAGAAGTGTATCCTTCAGCTGATTTGTTAAAACATTTCTGCAAGGCTGGAGTTAAATGCACAGTTGGTTCAGATGCACATTTACCGCATTTAGTTGCACGCGGAATAACTAGTGCGTATCAAACTTTGTACGAAGCTGGATATAGGGAAGTATACATACCGCGAAAAAATGGCGAAATTGAGCTTATGAGGCTTTAGGCGCGCTGCGGCTTACGCGCGCCGTTATTAGCGTACGCCAGCTTTACGCGTGAGATTGCACACGGCGCGCTTGGCAAATGCAATCGTGTGCTAAGTGATGGCGATGGCTTTGCGTGTACGGTTATTCTTGGCGCGCATCGGCTTTAAGGGGGTAAGGTTTACTTATGAAACATATAACAATAGGCAAATTTGAAAACGCCATGTTAAAGAAATTCCCACGTGAGTTTGCAGAAGCTTGGGACCGTACTGGGCTTTTAGTTGGAAACCCGGAAGAAGAAATTTGCGGCATAGCAGTTGGTCTTGATGCAACGCATCTTGCAATTAAACAAGCCAAAGAGCACGGTGCAAACTTGCTTTTGACTCATCACCCGCTTTTTTTGGAACCGCCAGCAAGTTTCAAACCTGAAATTTCTGGTGCGCCAGATGTTGGAGCTGCTGTGTATGAAGCAATTTCCAGTGGTGTTGCAGTTATGAACTTTCATACAGCTTTGGATTTTTCCCCAGAGGGAGCATGTGCGTTGCCTAATAGGTTGGGGTTGCAAGTAAACGAGCTTTTGTTAAAAAAGCACGAAGGACAAGAGCTAAGCTTTGTGCAAGAAAAAACTCCAATGGCGCAACGCTTGGAAAAAGACAGGTTCTGTGCTTTTGGATATGGTTCAGTCTGCGAATTTCCGCAAGCAGTAAGCGCAGGCGAAGTAGCAAAACTTTGCGAAGAGCGTCTTGGACGAAAACCAAGGCTTTGGGGAAGTCCAACGCGCGCACTTACAAACTGCGTTTGTGCAGGTGGGAGTGGGGCGGAAATCTGCGAACCTGCGTTAAGTTCTGGAATAGATTGCGTTATAGTAGGTGAAATTAAATATCACATTGCACTTGCGTTTGCACAGGCTGGGCTTACAATCATCGAACTAGGGCATGATGTAAGTGAGCTACCACTTGTGAGAATATTGAAAGAAAGCGCTACGGATGTGCTTTCTTGTGCAATTGATGCAGCTTGTGTGCCTATAATTGAACTTGAGCAAAACGATTATTGGGCGTAAGATGAACAAGGTTTTAACGTAAAGCCTTGTGTCTAGAATGCAAATTATTCAGTGTTTTACTTGATGTAGAAGTGGAGCGTGAGCGCAAAAATGAATGCAGATAAAAATCAAATAGATGCCCTTTTTGCAATACAAAAACTAGACCTTGAGTGCTCATCTTTAGACAAAGCATTTGAGGAATTGCCTGAACGAACAAAAATTGCTCAACTTCGCAAAAAACGAGAAGAAATTCAAAAAAAGGCTGCTCAAATTGAAGAAGTTAAAGAGCAAAATAAAGTAGTTTTGCGCAACCTTCGCGACGATGAAGCACGTAAACTTGAAAAACAAAAACAAGCACAAACAGACATAGAAACAACAACTGGTAATTTCCGCTTTGTAGAAGAAAAATCTAAGGAACTTCAAATTCTTACGCAAAAGATGGAAGTCATTAAATCAAAGATTGAAGAAGCTGAACTTAATCAGCTAAAAACAGAAGAGCTGGAAAACCAAGTGAACACGGCGTTAAAACAAATTGATGAAGCGGAAGCAAAGCTGATTGAATCTTTCAAACAAAAAGGAACGACGATTCAACAAAACAAAGCTAGAGCTAACGCTGCTGTTGAAAAACTAAAAGAATCTTTACCTAAAGAACTCTACGAAGCATTTGCTAAAGCGCAAAAGCATGGCGCAGGTGTTGGGATTGCAAAATTGCAGGATTCGCGCTGCGGTGCTTGTAGAACGCAATTTGAACATATGCGACTGCTTGATATTTCGCGCAATGCGCCGGTTGCCATATGTCCTAACTGCAAACGCCTACTTGTAATCCAATAGCCCGTTCAGGCACGCCTAAACCCAAAAAAGCCCGTGTCATATA
>CAZRFO010000211.1:0-2928 GCA_964599515.1 uncultured Eggerthellaceae bacterium
AATGCACCGGAAACGATGCACAAGCCTCGGTCGCGACTCAATCTGGCGCTGCCACCGCCCAAGCAGGCGCTCTCACATCCGCCCAAGCAGGCGCCACCAGCACCCAACCAGAAAAAGAGCAGCTCTGGAACCCAAAGAGCCTTCTTTTCTGGCGTGACCTTCTCTTGTTCTTCTGCATCTTTAGTGTTGTTGGACACTGGATGGAATATTGGGTATGCTGGCTTATTCGCTTAGGTATTGTACCTGGCGAATACGATCCAAATTCTGGCATTTGGCATGACATGCTTAACCCGTTTTTTGTTTACGGCGCGGCGATGTTCTTCATTGGGCTTGTGTTATACCCGTTCAAAGAGTGGATTTACTCAAAGCTTGGGCGCGTTGTACCAACAATTATTGTGAGCTTTTTGGCAAACACGCTTTTCTGTGCTGTGATTGAGCTTGCTATGGGCTTTGCGCTTAACACGCCTCCAGACCCAGTAACTGGACGTTTGCCGCTTTGGGATTACAGCAACATGGCGTTTAACTTCATGGGACAAATTTGTCTTTTGAACACAACATTCTTTGGCGTCATGGCAACAATTATGACATGGCTTGTGTATCCAAACTTAGAGCGCCTGTTCCGTCGCTTACCGCACGATGCCATGAACATACTTTCTGTAGTTGTGTTTGTATTCTTTGCGCTTGTTGTGTGCATGTACGTTGTTAATGTTGCTCTACCTGGCAACTTGAACGCAATACTTGCCGCAAGCGACATCGCCTAGCTCGTGCTCTGCGTAGTACAAGCAAAATAATTAAATAAATAATTCCTGTTTTAATATGCGTACATTTTTGGTACACTTATGAACCAAATAGGCTTGATGAATGCGGGAGTGCGTAATGCAAAAAACCTATTCGGCGTTTAAACGAAAAATATTAATCGTTGAAGACAGCGAGATTAACCGGGAAATTCTGGCTTCACTGCTTGAAGACGAATATGACCTGCTCTTGGCTGAAAACGGCCTTGAAGGTTTTCATGTTCTGCAAGAAAACGGGCGCAGCATTTCGGCTATCTTGCTTGACATTCAAATGCCTATTTGTAACGGCTTTGAGTTCTTGGAAAAAAAGCGTGAAGATCAAAGCCTTGATATTGTTCCTGTGCTTGTTACAACATCAAGTGATTCATACGAAGATGAAATTCACTCGCTTTCTCTTGGCGCAAACGACTTTATTCGCAAGCCCTATAACGTTGACATCATAAAAAACAGGCTTTCTAACATCATTAAATTAAGGGAAACATCATCTCTTTTGAGTGAAGTCGAGATCAACCAAGAAACAGGCTTTTACACATACGAATTTTTCATGCGCTACGTAAAGAGTCATCTTGATTCTGTGTATGCTTCTGCAGACGAAAACGCTAATTCGTACTATCTAATTTCTGCCGTTATGCGCGACCTAACAGTTATCCAAGGTCTTTTTGGCAATGAAGTTTCCCAAGCAATGGAAAACTGGGCGGCGCGTTGCCTTCGCGAACAAATTCCAGGCCTTGTGTTTGGAGGGTTTTTCAGACACGGCGTGTTCTTGCTTCTTGTTAAAAGCGAAGACGGCACTTTGCCAGACCTCACGCAAATTTCGTTTTCAAACCTTTCGCTTCCTTCAAATATAGAAATGTCATACGGGTATGTGCTTGCGCAAAAACACACGCCGCTTCGCCAGCAGTGTGCAGATGCGCTTGTTGCAAGCCAAGAAGCAAGCGAAAAACACGGTACTATTGCGCTTGAATTTACAAAGTCCATGCGCGATGGAATGTTTTTCCGTCGTCGCATTTTGGACGAATCTGCCCAGGCACTTGAAAGCGGGCAATTTATGCCTTACTACCAGCCAAAACACAGCGTTAAAACTGAAAAGATTGCTGGTGCAGAGGCGCTTGTGCGCTGGATCCATCCGGAAATGGGTTTCATGAGCCCTGGCGTTTTTATTCCGCTTTTTGAGCAAAACGACTTCATTGTTAAACTTGACTACTACATTTGGGAAACAGTGTGCAAAGACTTGCGTTCTTGGATTGATGCAGGCGTTTCTGTTGTGCCTGTGTCTGTGAATATTTCGCGCCGCAATTTCTCAGATGAGCAGTTGCACAACCGCATCATTGAGCTTGTAGATAAATATGAACTTCCTCATGAACTTTTGCATTTGGAGGTTACGGAATCTGCGTGTTTGGATGAAGATAGCAGTGTTGTTGATCAGCTGGCGGTATTGCACGATGCTGGCTTTACTTTGGAACTTGATGATTTTGGCACAGGATATTCTTCGCTTGCCACGCTATGTGATGTAGAATTTGATATCATGAAAATTGACATGAGTCTTGTGCGTCAGGAAAACGCAGATGCGCAAGATAGCATTTTGCGAATGGCTATAAACATTGCAAAGATGCGGGGCATGAAAACTGTTGCAGAAGGTGTAGAAACGGCCGAAAAGGTACAGGAAATGTGCAATTTAGGCTGCGACTACATTCAGGGCTACTATTATTCAAAGCCGCTTCCTAAGGCGGAATTTGACGCGTATTTGCGAAAGCACATCTAAGACGGCACGCAAAGATGGAGGAACTATGACAACGCTAGTTCAATTCTACGAACAAATTGGTGGCAATTATGAAGAGGCTCTTGCGCGTCTTATGAATGAAACGCTCATGAACAAATTCGTGCATAAATACACAGCTGACACTAGTTTTTCCGATCTTGAAACAGCTTTAGCAGATGGCGAACTTGACGTAGCATTTCGTGCTGCGCACACACTAAAAGGTGTTGCATACAATTTAGGTTTTAATCCTTTGGGAGATGCGGCAAGCACGCTTACGGAAGCACTGCGCGAAGGCAACGAAGACCAAAGGATAGAAGAAAACCTTGCTGCCATGTTTGCAGAAGTCAAATTGCAACATGACAAATGCATTGAAGC
>CAZRFO010000212.1:0-2918 GCA_964599515.1 uncultured Eggerthellaceae bacterium
GATGCCGCTTAGAATTTAATTGAGAGGTTTCCAGTCAGACCCGACGATTACTAGCACCTCAGTATCTAAGATATAGAAGTTAGTTCCGTCTATAACGCGGCCCATTCCTAGTTCAGAAAGTACGCTATTTGCAGCAGTTTCGTATTCGTCGTCTAAATAGACTACTAGTGTTTCTGTATACACATAACTATCTGCGTTTGTAACTTCTGCAACTTGGAATCCTGCGTCTGTAAGAATGTTGGCAACTTGAGTTGCACTGCCGTCTATACCTCCACCATTTTTGACAGTGATTTCAAACGACTCTTTATCAACGTCTACAGAGGTGTCTTCTTCTGAAACTTCAGGCTTTTCACCTGCTTCAACTTTTTCCATTAAAGCTGTAACGTAGGAAGAATCTGCAACAAATAAATCGTGCGAACCATCGCTTGTTGTTGTGTCGTAGCCATCAAATGAAGCTGTATATATTTGATCTGCCGTGACGCCATTTAACGCTGAAAAAAGAGTTTTCAGTTGTGTTGCATTTAAGTCTGTAGAAAGGTAATTTGCGTATTTATCAAGGTTTGTTCCAAGAGAAAACCCGCTATCTGTAAAGAATGACTGCGCAAGGGCACGTACGAAAGCTTGCTGCATTTGCATTTGCGTGTCGGTTCCAGCTTGGTAATTTTTAGCACGCAGCAAAACACAAGACGCAGAAGAATCTAGGGTTTGTTCTCCTGGTGCTATGTAGATGCTTCCAGCCGAAGGGTCGTCAATTTCTTCTGCTACGTTAAGCGTTACTCCGCCAAGTTCATCAATGATTTCGCACAAACCTTCTGAAGAGATATGTATGCAGTGAGCAATCGGAACATCTAGAAATGTTGCCATTGATGACACAAGGGCGCCTTCGCCTTCGTTCTCATACAAAATTGCAGCCGACGTATATTCACCGTTATAAGCAATGCGAATATCTTTTTGGATTGTCAATACTGTAATTTTTTTGTTTGCCTCGTCAACTCGCGCTAAAAGCATTCCTCCCAATGTCTTGGAGTCTGTTGTGGAACGGTTTGAAATTTGCGTCTCTATGCTTGCCGTCATGAGCACATAATATGGTTTACCTGCTGTTTGCGCTGTTAGAGCCGCGGTTACGCCACTATCTTCTGAAAATGCAAATTTTGAATTTACTGTTTGGTTGAATACGAAACTTCCAACACCAAAAGCCACAGCAAGTGCAACAATGGCAGTCAATACAACCACCAAAATTCTCTTGCGCCTAGATTTTACCTCTTCACCTTGCGCGAACTGCTTATGCTTGTTCATGCGCCTTGAATACGCAGACCCACTTTCTTTTGTAGCTGTATTTGGTGAAATTTGGTTGATGTATCCCTTTTTTGCACGAGAAGTCTTGCTCTGATGAGCATGTGCGCGGTGATTTGAAGGTGCCGTATGTACCTGAGGTACAACCTGTGATTGCGTTTTATTTGATGATTGCATTGCAGTTTGTGATGCAGTGCGCTGCGTGGTTTGTTTTGTAGTTTGCGAGGCGCTTCGTTGTGCTGTTTGTTGAGATGCTTGGTTTGATGTGTGCAAAGATTTCTGTGTCAAAGCATTGTTTGCGGCTTGTGAAGAAGCAAAACGTTGCGAAGATTGGCCTGCAGCATATGAAGAAGACTTGATTGCAGCGTGCGATGTTCCGTTTCCTGTTGTTCTTCGCGTAGTGGGTTTTTTCTCTTTGCCGGAATAGGCATCTATCTTGCTAACGTCAAATGCAGGACCTTGCGCATGGGTGCCAAAAGTTGCATTATTCACGCGCTTAGATATCGTGCGTGAACGCGAGCTCGACATATTTTTATCACCAAAAAGCGCCACAAAATTCCTTTTTCAAATTGATTTTTGCTTGCTTACTTTTGCATTAACGCAGTTTTTTATGTTACAACAGCCACATAACCAAGGTGCCTTTTTTGTTTTGGCACCGCCAGCGCAACCGCCATCAAATAAACACGCGCTTTACGCTTGCACCAAGGCTTGCAAGTTTGCCAACATAGTTTTCATATCCGCGGTCGATATGTTCAATTCCGTGAACTACGGTTGTGCCTTCTGCAATTATCCCAGCCAAGACAAGTGCAGCTCCAGCACGTAAATCCGTTGAAGAAACAGGCGCGCCCTGCAGGTTTTCTACACCTTGAATTAACGCATGATGGTCTTCAATCGTGATGTCTGCGCCCATTCGCATAAGCTCTGCTGCAAACATAAAGCGGTTCTCAAACACATTTTCTGAAACTACAGAACTTCCGTTTGCGACAGCATCTATTAACATGAATTGCGCTTGCAAGTCTGTTGGAAAACCAGGGTGAGGAAGCGTTTGAATGTCTGTAGCAACAAGTTCACCTTCACGCGAAACAGTAATAGAATCGTGCGTAGTTGTAACTTTGCACCCAAAAGATTCAAGCTTCATGATTGCCATACGCAAAAAGCTTGGGTCAATTCCTGTAACCGTTAGCGGGCCTTTGGTAAGTGCACCACCTGCTAGCAAAGTACCAGCCTCTATGCGATCCCCCACCGTTGTATGTTCGCATTCGTGCATGCTTTCAAGTGGCACGCCTTCAATTTCTATCACGGATGAACCAGCGCCAGAAACCTTTGCGCCCATGCTGTTTAGCATGTTTGCAAGATCTACGATTTCTGGTTCTCTAGCTGCGTTTTCAATGAGTGTTGTACCTTGCGCAACAACAGCAGCCATAAGCATATTTTCTGTTGCGCCAACACTTGGGAAATCTAGTGCGACATCTGCACCATGAAGCCCATTTGGTGTTGTGGCGCTTAAAAAGCCATGGTCAACTTTGAATTTTACGCCAAGCTTTTCAAGCCCAACTAGATGCATGTCAATCTTTCGCGCACCAATCTGGCAACCACCAGGCATAGCAACATGCGCCTTGCCAAAT
>CAZRFO010000213.1:0-2909 GCA_964599515.1 uncultured Eggerthellaceae bacterium
GTTTTCGATTCGAACATTAATAACCTTACGGTTCAGGGTGTAACCGGACCTACATTGTATGGTGCTCCGTACGCAAACCAGATTTGCAAGTTATACCCGGTTACGAAGGAAAACGACATGTCTGTTTCTGAACTTGTTGTTAAGACTGGAAAGGCTAAATAATCATGGCGGACAAATACGGACTTTTTATAGACTATCAATGGTGCACTGGATGCTATTCTTGCGCCATGGCATGCAAAGTAGAGCATGGATTTGATTCCGAAACACCTGGCGTTCTTGTATTCCAGGATGGACCTCGTAAGATGCCTAATGGGAAATTTGAATACACTATTCTCCCTGTATTTACTAGCTTGTGCGACCTTTGCAAAGATCGCGTGGAAATGGGCAAACTTCCTACTTGTGTACATCACTGCCAGGCAGCTTGCATGAAATATGGCAAGGTTGACGATTTGGTTGAAATGGCCAAAGAAACACCTCGTTCTTGGATTTATGTTCCTGAACAGTAATTGAGTGTATTGGATGGCGCCTTGGGGTTAAAAGGGCGCCATCCGTATCGCGTATATAAAGGAGAATGATATGTGTTACAGACCAGCTAACGCCGCAACTGCTGTGAAGTGCATCGAGTGCGGTGCTTTTAATAAGCCAGACAATGAAGTTTGCCAAAAATGCGGAGTTGACCTGGAAGAGTCTAAGAATGCTGCGGCATCTGGAGGACCTAGCGTTGGTGGCCCTGCAGTTGGAGCACCTGGGGCACCAGGTCGTCCAAATGTTGGCGCGCCAGGTCGCCCAGGTCCTGGAGCACCTGGAGCACCAAAGCCAGCTGCACCTGCACCTAAGGCCCCTGCAGCGGCTGCTCCTAAGCCTGCAAATTCTTAGTGGCTTTTACGGTGGTTTTTCAAAAGGTGCTCTCAAAAAACAAGGGGGAGATTGGCTGTGCCAAACTGTCGAACGTGCAGTCCATGGTGTGATAGGTGCCACAAAAAGGCTGAGATACACTATCCAGTTGAATGTAAAGTGTGCGGAAGATATAACCCATTTGAATGGGACGTATGCAAGAAATGCGGCACGCCTATTGATCACAGCGCAGCTTCAAAAAGGACTTACCTAAATGAAAAGTCTAAAAAAGCTTGTTTCTTGTGTACACCGTTAGAAAAACCACTGTGCAAGGATTGTCTAAACAAGGGCAGAATCAAAATCTGCCCTGCTTGCAATTGCTATGTCTTAGGAAATCGAAAAATCTGTAAAAAATGTGGCTATGAATTCTGATTTCAACAAAGCTACAGCTGTTTTGTTGCCCTAGTTCTCCTGCGTTGTATGCGGTTGAGAGGGGATTACTGTTTTGTGCGGTAACCCTTTATAAAGCTTGTCTTAGAGGAGGGTTAAATGACTAAGAAGCAAAAAACAACAACCGCTTGGATTGTTGTTATTATTGCGTTCTTTGGCGGATTTGCTTTGGCTAATGTTCAAAACAAAGTTCCGCCTGTAATGTTGGAAGTCATGAATTGCTTTAACATTGGCGAAACTGACGCCGGGTGGCTGACTTCCGTTTTTACAATTATGGGAATGGTTACTGCTATTCCAGCATCCCAACTTATGCGTAAGATGGGTGCAAAGAAGATAGGCGTCATTGCGTTGGCGTGTGCTGCTGTTGGATCTGCGGCAGGAGCATTTGCTACAGATATGGTGTTCTTGATGATAACTCGCGTTATTGAAGGTACTGGCGTTGGAATGATTGCGGTCGTTGGACCTGCGGTTATTGCCGAATGGTTCCCTGTTGAAAAACGCGGGTTGCCAATGGGTTTATGGGGCTCATGGATGATGTGCTCACAAACCCTTTTATTCTTCGTATCAGGTGCCTTGGTTACCATGGGTAGCTGGCAAGCTGTTTGGTGGTTTACTACTATCTTTGCTGTTATAGTGCTTGTTCTTTATCTTTGGAAGGTACGAGACCCTAAAGGTACAGACGATGAACCAAACTATTCTGAAGGCGAAGAAGAGGCTGAATTCCAATTTGGGGAAGCATTTAAATCATCGTCAACATGGCTTATCACAATTTGTGGCGTAATCTTTACTTTCTGTTGCTTTGGTTTTGCAACATACATTTCTCTTTATTGGGACCAAACGTTTTTCAACGATGGTATGGAAACATCCAATTTATACGTTTCAATTCTATACGCTATAGAAATTCCAATGGTTATATTTATAGGCTGGTTATTGAACAGGATTAAAGTTGGAAAACGTCATTGGGTTGGTACTATTGGGTTTGCACTGTACATTATTGTTATGTTCTTGTGCTTCCGAATGGACAATCCGGCATTTCTAATTCCGTTTGTAATCATTTATCCATTCCTAGAAGGCGTAATTCCTACAGTGTATTGGACATTGACACCTACAACGGCAAAAAAGCCTGAATATTCTGGTACTGCTATTGGTATTTTAAATGTTGGTTTGAACATTGGTACGTTGCTTGGACCACCAGTTACTGGTTTGTTTATTGAGAACTTTGGATGGAGCGTGGCTACAATCCCGTTAGCTATTGCTGCTGCGCTTGGTGCTATTGCGTTTATATTTGTTAAACAGTACAAGGCCGATGGAACAGAAGAAAAGTAATTTTACGACTTATATATCCAAATAAGAATTATACAAGCGTGATGAGGGCGCGTAAGGCATGTCTTGTGCGCCCAATTTACGAGCATGATGTTTTCTATAAAAATTCGCTTGAGTCGTATCGCTTGAGTTTTGTAGCTTGAGCCTTATAAGGACTTATTCGATATACAAGAACATCAATGCGTAAGCTAAACATATTTGGCCATACAGGAAAAGGGAAATAAAGTGGCCTGGTATTTGAAATGGAGAGTTCAGAGATGAATTCAAAACGCGCGTGGATTGTTGCACTTGTAACAATATTG
>CAZRFO010000214.1:0-2855 GCA_964599515.1 uncultured Eggerthellaceae bacterium
TTAAGCTTTCACGTACTCCTGTGCGCTCACATACGTCTGCAGCAACAATGTTGGCCTTAAACACTACCGATTTAACTATCGCATCAAAACTGGCTTGTGCATCGCGCGAAGCTAAAAGCGCAGCGTTATCGCACATCCAAAAGAAAAACTCATCTGAATCTATAACTGAAGACTTAGCGATTTCTGCAAGCCCGCTTTTCCATTCATTGTCTGGAAGTGTTACAAGAGTATCTACATCTGCACACACAAGCGCAGGTTGCGTAAATGTACCAACAAGGTTTTTGCCTTCTGGCAAGTTAACTGCTGTTTTTCCTCCAACAGAAGCATCCACCATAGAAAGCAAGGTTGTTGGAACATATGCGCAGGTCACACCACGCATAAACGTTGATGCAGCAAAGCCTGCACTGTCGCATGTTGCACCGCCGCCTAACGCTACAACAACACAGTCACGCCCGTATCCCATTTGTGCCATTGCTCGCCAGACTTCTACTAGCACGTCTGTTGATTTTGCTGCCTCCCCCGCAGGAAGTGTAATATCGCGCGCCTTATATGACGCAAGCGAAAGCGAGCTAAGCAAGCGTTCCTTATAAAGTGGTGCAACATTTGCATCTACAAGCACTAGTATTTTTGATGCGTTCTTTGTTTTTTCGCAAGCACGCAGCCTTGACCCAACACTGTCAAGAATTCCCGTTCCAATTGCTACATCGTAGGAACTTGCATCTGGCAGATTTACAACTACTTTCGTTTTGGGCATAAAATACCTCTTCTGAGCAGGGTTTTTTTCACTTCATAAGCCACATCTGATGGAACTTTGTTTTCTACATCTATGGTATAGTCAGAAACCTCTTCATACCATGGTTGTCGTTGGGCATTTATACGCCGTGCATTTTCAATGTCTCCAAACAGTGGTCTATTGCTGTAATTTTTAATGCGCTTTTTGGCACCATCGGCAGAAATTTTTAGGAAGATAACAGTAGCCTTAGAGCTTTTCAGAATTTCGCGGCTTTTTTCTCCAACAATTATGCCGCCACCGCACGTAATAAAACACGGTTCGCCAGAAAGGAGCTCTTCTAAAACTTCTGCTTCAAGTTCGCGGAATTCTTCTTCACTATGAAACATGAAGAAATCTCCAACACTCATGTTTACGCGGGACTCAATATATTTATCTGTATCTATGCAAGAAACTCCACATGCACGCGCCAAACGTTTGCCAGTACTAGTTTTTCCAGCACCCATAAAACCTATGAATACAACGGGAGCCTCTAGTTTAAAGCCACTGAATTTTGCTTGCGCACAAGACGCTTCTTCGTTTTCGTTATTGCGGGTATGGTTGGAGCCAGCGTTCATCTAGACACCGTCTTTAGACGCTGTTTATAAGCTTTAATGGCAGCTTTAATGTCTGTCATATTGTCGCTTCCAAATTTATCAAGGTAGGCTTGTGCAAGCACAAAAGCAACTTCTGCCTCTGCAACTACAGCAGCAGCCGGAACCGCACACGTATCACTACGCTCAGAAGACGCCTCTACAGTTTCAAGCGTATCAAGATTTACTGTATTTAAAGGCTTCATAAGTGTTGGAATTGGCTTCATGGCAGCAGTTATGATAAGCGGCATGCCAGTTGACATTCCGCCTTCAAGGCCACCTGCATTATTTTGCGTACGGTAAAAACCGTCCTTTTTTGAGACGTATATTGGGTCGTGAACTTGCGAACCAGAAAGTTTAGCCGCTTCAAAGCCAAGCCCAAATTCAACACCCTTAATAGCTGGAATTGAAAACAGCGCGGCACCAAGCTTTGAAGTAAGGCGATCGCTTCCGCTTGCATACCCACCAAGGCCAGGAAGCAAGCCAGTAGCTACAACGCGGAATGTTCCTCCTAAAGAATCCCCAGCCTCTTTTGCTTTGTCTATTTCTGCCATCATGTTTACGCTTGCCTCTTCACTTGGGCAGCGAACTTCAGAAAGCTCAATAGATAGAGGTTTGTAATCTGGAGCCTGCACCATTGGTTCTTTTTCTACATATTCCGCAGAACCAATACGTGTTACATATGAGAAAACCTCAACGCCTAAATCTGCCAGAAATTCTCTTGCGATTCCCGCAGCTGCAACTCGCGCTGCGGTTTCCCTTGCACTTGATCGCTCTAAGATATTGCGGCAGTCATCTGTGTCCGTTTTTAGTGCGCCAACAAGGTCTGCATGACCTGGACGTGGTGTAACTTCTCGTTTTAAATCTTTAGGTGCCGAATTAGTTGCAGACATTATGTCTGTCCATGAAGAAGCATCGTCATTTTTAATAAGCACAGAAACAGGCGAACCTATAGTTTTGCCAAAACGCACGCCACCTATAAACTCCACTTTGTCTGTTTCTATTTTTTGACGGCCACCCCTGCCGTACCCGCGTTGTCTGCGCGCAAGGTCTGAATCAATGTGTTCTTTTGAAACTTTAAGCCCAGCCGGAACCCCGCTAACAATGGCTACAAGTGCACTGCCGTGGCTTTCGCCTGCTGTAATATATTGCATATGCTTAAAACCCTCACTTTATGTGCATAAACTAGTATCGCGGCTATTGTAGACCTAATTTAGCTTTCTGGCTTTTGATTGCGCATAATAGCGTTTTGCAAGTGACGCAAAAGGAGCGTATGCCACAAATCTTTTTCAACAAGTGGGTCTAGCATATACGCGCAAATTCCAACAAAGTGTGCACCCCATACGTCGGTTATAAGTTGGTCCCCAATTGCAAGTGTTGTTTTCCTTTTTGAACCAAGTTTGCGAATAGCAGCAATGTATGCAAAAGGAAGCGGCTTTACAGCCTTTGCTACAAGTGGCAAATCTAGACGTTCTGCAAGCTCATATACACCA
>CAZRFO010000215.1:0-2804 GCA_964599515.1 uncultured Eggerthellaceae bacterium
ATCTATGTCGTTTCGTTCATATTGCGAAGTGCCAGTGAGTGAAAACTCCAGAACAACTTCTTCGCCAAATTCGGCGGTGTTGTAATCCCACGCAGCAAAGGCCACGCGCGTGACCGCGTGCTTAGTGCCGTTTGCATCTGGAATGTTTACCGTAACAAGGCGCGCCACAAGCAACGGCTCGCGATTTTCTTCAGTTTCCCCGTAGCCAAGGTACCCGTGGCGTACTTGCAAACGCGAATTTGAATAGCTATCTGCATAAAGTCGCTTGATGTAGGTTGGCTTCAAGCCGTGGAGCAAGTTATACGCAGCGGCGCCGCTTGTTGTATATGGGTTTTCAACGCCTAACGTAGGAGAAGCGTTGTCGTATGGGCTGCTTACGCTTTGCAATTTTGTTAGGCGAGAATACGAAATGACCTGCGCGTTTTCTTGGGCGGAGGCGTCTGTATCCGCGTCGCCTTCGCCAACACCGGTGTCACCTTCGCCCGTAGCGCCTTCGCCAGCGGAATTAGCAGCGTTAAGTGCGGCGTTTGCAGATTTAAGCGAAAGTGCCTGTTTCGCGAATGTGCTAAGCGCACTTTCCTGCGAATTCAACAACTGAATTTCTTCTTCGGAAAGTACCGCTCCAGCGTAGTCTGCCGCATTCGCCAACTCATCTTCTGAAACGGATGTTGCGCCATCAAGACTAGTAAATGCAAGGCTTGGTTGTGCGTCTAAATTCAGACTTGAAATGCGCGAGGCCAAACTTGCGCTATCTTCCCAGTTGTCACAAATGTTTGCATACGGAGTAGAAACAAGGTTGTATGTTTTCTTGAAAAAGAACAGTTGAACAAAAGCGTCAACCTTTGCTGCAACAGTTCCCTGGACATGCGGGAAAGCCTTGCCTTCTACCTGGTCAAACACAAAAACAAATTGCAAGTAGCCACCGCCGCGCAAGCCAACCGCAGCAATTCCAGCAACGCCAGCCGCAATTGTTAAACCGGCTTCTATGTTAATTACAACAGTAATTGCCATAGGAGCAGCACCAAGCGTGTGGCCAAAATGAACGTTTTCAAACGAGTTTTCAAACGCCATGCCAAGAGCAAGCCTAAAGCTTAATTTTGCAGATAAATCAACCGACCAATAAAACGGGATCATCGCAAAAAAGCACTGCTGTGACCATGTTGCAGAAACCCCAAGTGCAGCATCTAGCGCTATGTCGCCCGTCCAGTAGTAAGTACCAGATGTGTCGCCTTTAGACCCAGATGCATAACCTGTAATTGCAAGGTCAAATGTGCCGTCCACTTTTCTTGTTACGCTTGCGCGACCAATTGCATGATCTTGAGTGTCAAGTGCGGCATCAACTAAATTTGAAATACTATCCGCAACGCCATCAACATAGCCGTCCCATACCTTTTTCCCAGATAAACCGCCAAATGCCCACTTTAGTTTGTCTGCATCTTCAAGTGCGTTTTTGCCATCTCTGCGCTTCAAGAACGTGTATTGCATGAGTGTCACGCTAATGCCAAAGTTGCCTAAGTTGTCGCAAAAGATGCTAACTGGCGCAATTGGAAGAGCTGCATTGAAGGTGTCTCCGGCGTCTAAAATCCACTTTGGAAGCACAAAGCTTTTTGTTTCTTGAGGGTTGTCGTTAAGTGTTAGATTTGATGAACCAGTTGCGCCACTAATGGCAGAAAACGCGGCTACGAACTGCAGTTTTGAAGCAAAAACATATGCGTCTTGGCCGTCTATTCCAAACTTGATTTTAAGCGTGCTGCCAGCTGGAGTTGATGTGAGCCAGTTTCCCGTAAACGAAAACGAATATGATGCGCTTGTTGTGTTTGTTGCGTTTGATGTACTTGAAGCCAGAGCAACACCAGCACTGTTAGAGCCAGACTCCCACGTATATATGCTTCCATCAGCCTTAACAATATACGCTTCAAGCGAAACTGTCTTGTTAGCAGGAGCGACTACTTCAAAAGCCAAGCTGTGCGTGTATGGGTCTTCTGTGCTAACTGGGCACTTTGCATTGTTATATTGAATGTCGTTATCATCAAGTGCTGCCGTGCGCAAATATGGCTTAGTTTCATCTGCCGGGCGCGTGGCAATCTGAATTGCGTTGCTATGAACGCCATCTTTAGAACTGGCGGAAGCAGAAGCAATGTATGTTTGCGGCAAGTACACTTCGCGATACCCTGCGCATACAACAGCTACGCTTCCAAAAAAGCTGTACTGAGTAGCGTTTGCATCATTTTCTTGCGTTGTGAGTTGCTTGATGTGGATAGTTGCAAAGCCTTCTGCATTTGTTGTGGCAGAAACCGTTTTTTCGTTGTAGAGGGAAGCAGCAGTTACTGTTGCGCCAGAAACTGGCGTTTGCGTATTATTAGACAAGTCAAGTACCATAATTGGTACTTCATCGCGTCCTAGCACGTAAATAGTAAAGTGTATGCTTTGGTTTTCGTCCGCATAAGCGCAAACACACGTCCCGCCCGGAGTGACAATGCTTCCCAAAAATGTAAGAGCACCTGCTACTGCCGCAAGCGAAAATAGACTGCGGCGGGTCATTTGTGGGTTTGCCAATATGGCGTTTGACGTGGATTCTAAAAGTTCAGCCTTAACCAAAAATGGATCAGCCTTGGGCTCATGCATAAAATCTGCACTCCCTTTCTTGACGCAAAATTTAAGCGACACGCGCTTAAAGAATAGTACCGCGCATATATTAGCAGATAAACGCTATATTTGCAGTTCACCCAACATATTTCCCATGCGTGAAACAATAAAAATGTTCGTTTCTTGCATATCTATATTGCACCGCAATTTGCACTGGC
>CAZRFO010000216.1:0-2801 GCA_964599515.1 uncultured Eggerthellaceae bacterium
CTGCTTCTTGCACAATTACGTAGCCATGAAGCGGCTTGTCGCTAGAAGCAAGAATTGTCAAAATAGTTGGCTGCGAAAGGCGGCTTAATGACTTTCCAAGCTCTGCGCATTCGCGCATTTCGGAGTCATTTTTAGGGTTACAAGTGCTCCACATAAAATTCTTTCCTCTTTTCTATGGTTTGAAACAGTGGAAATAATATCACAACATAACTATTGTCAATGTGACAATAGTGCAAAAAAAGAATAATGGCACAGCATTCGGTCATGATGAACGTGATAAGAGTTGATTTTATGGTCAAAGCAAAGCTTATAAACATCGGGTCAATGCTTAATCAGTCAACAATCGCCGTTAAATGCTAAATGTTAAATATTTTCAAAAAATTTAGCTTGAACAATTGCCCTTCGTATACAAAAGAGTAAAATAACACGGTTAAAAAAGTAATGATTAATTGGAAGGTATATAAATGAACGGAACAAAAATTTTTAGCTCGTTTGCAAAACGTTTGCTAGCGGCGTTCATTGTTCTTACACTTGCAGTAGGGTTGGTGCCTGTTACAGCATATGTTGAAAATGAAGTTCAGGGGGGGGCAAACCTTGCATATGCTGGTGATGGTCCAGCTTACTATGAATACGATGCGCAAATGTCAAAGCAGGCAATCTATGACCGGTTAAATTCAGTGTTTGAGCCAGCTCTAGAGATTGTTACATTCCACGTTTTTGATGCGGACAATAACGAAACCGACCTAAGTTATGTTCATGATTTAACTGCAGACTTTCCAATTCATAACTATGGTGAATCTAAGTACACTCTTGATTGGTCTTGGACTGGAACCGGTACATTATATCTTCAAGAGAAAGTTACTACCAAAGTTATTGAAAACCCAAATACTTATGCAACTTACGATGGTCAAGAGCATAAGTGGGTACCAGAAGTTACGGCTGCTGTTAATCCAGATTTTTCAACAAGTGACTATAACGTTACATATTATCGTGGTAACGAAAAAACTCCTACTACAGACCTAACGAGCGCTGGCAACATTAGAGTGGAAATCAAAGGTGTAGGCAATTATAGTTACTATACTTACGTAGGCAGATATACCATTTTACCTGCAAGCATAACAGTTGATGTTGCGGGTAAATCTGATACAGTAACTTACAATGGCAAAGAACAATCTGTTTCTGGTTTTGAAGTAACAAATACAGGTTCTAGTCTTTATACTGCAGATAAAGTTGCTCTTAAAGATGGCGTAACAGTGGAAGCCAAAGGTACAGATGCTGGCACATATGAAACGGCTTTATCAGCAGATGATCTTGTTAATACAGATTCCAATTTCGATGTTACATTCAATGTTACTAATGGCACACTAACCATTGAACAGTGCGCTATTGAAGTTAAAGACTCTTCTTCTGTTGTTTACAACGGCAAAGAACAAGTGCTTAACATTGAAGCGTCAAAGGCTACTGGGCTTGTAAAAGGTCATGAACTTACGCTTGAGAACGCCCAGATAAAAGGCACAGAGGTTGGTTCATATGACAAAGTTTCTGAATACACCTGGAAAGTGATGGACGGAGATATTGATGTAAGCAAGAACTATACCATCAATGTATCTGGCAAGCTAACCATTACAAAAGAAACTCCTGTAACCCCACAAACTGGTGACTCTACAATGCTTTGTGTAGGAGTTGCTTTAGGCGTTGCAGCTATAGCTGCAGCTTTGGTTGCTTTCTTGGCTACACGTAAACTTCGCGGTAGCACAAGACGCTAATTTGCCTCCTAACAAAGTAAGTAAATACTAAGGGCTTGGCCGTTTGGCTGAGCTCTTTTCTTTTTGTTGTTTTATAATAAAAAGTCTGATTTAACTACCCACTACGGAAGGATAATGTATGTGCGGCATCGTTGGTTTTACCGGCAATTGCTCTTCAAAAGAGATTCTAATAAATGGTTTAAAGCGTCTTGAATATCGCGGATACGATTCTGCAGGTATAGCTGTACAGCAAGACGGGTGTATTGAAGTTGTAAGGGAAATTGGCAAAGTTACAGGTCTAGAGGCTGCGTTGACGCAGGTTGATGACTTGCATGGCACTTGCGGTGTTGGTCATACGCGCTGGGCAACGCATGGGCGTCCTGCAATTAAAAATGCACACCCGCATGTAAGCTGCGATGGCGGAATTGCTGTTGTGCACAATGGAATCATAGAAAACTTCATGGAATTGCGTGAAGAACTTATTTCTCAGGGTCACACATTCAAAAGCGATACAGACACTGAAGTTTTTGCACATTTGATTGAACGTGAATATGCAGGTGAGTGCAAAGGAGATTTGCTTGCCAGTGTACGTGAAGCTGTAAGCCACGTGATAGGCACATACGGTCTTGCTGTTATTGCAAAAGATCAACCTGGTACAATTGTTGTGACAAGGCATGATTCGCCAATAGTTCTTGCTCATTCACAAGATGGGTCTTATGTTGCATCCGACATGATTGCCGTAATAGATGCAACACGTGACATCGCTATTTTGGGAGACAGACAATTCGCGGTGCTTTCCCCAGATGAAATTAAATATTACGATGCAAGAGGAAACGCAATTGAGCCAGGAATAACCCATGTAGACTGGGACATTGACGCAGCAGAAAAAGGCGGATTCCCAGATTTCATGAAGAAAGAAATCTATGAGCAACCGCGTGTTATTCGTGACACTCTTGCAGGCCGTTTAGTAAATGGCGAGCTCTGTATAGATGAACTTTCTATGTCTGTTGAAGAGCTAAACCTTATAGACCGCGTGTACGTAATTGCTTGTGGTAC
>CAZRFO010000217.1:0-2790 GCA_964599515.1 uncultured Eggerthellaceae bacterium
AAAAGCGCTGCGTTGGCTTGGTTGTAGAAACTCGACCAGATGCAATAAGCCCAGGTGAACTATATGATATGCGGCGCATGGGATGCACAAAGGTGCAAATGGGCATTCAGAGTTTGCAAGAAGATGTGCTAGCAAAAAATGCGCGCGGCACTAGCGTTGAGACTATTGCAAATGCGCTTTCCTGGGTGCGTCTTTTTGGTTTTAAGCTCCACACGCACTTTATGGTGAACTTGCTTGGTGCAACGCCTAAAACAGACAAGGCAGATTACCACGAATTTGTGACAGATAAGCGCTTTTTGCCAGATGAAGTAAAGCTTTACCCTTGCGTGCTGGTTGGCGGAACGGAGCTTTGCAAACAATACGAAGCAGGGCAGTGGCGCGCCTATGACGACGATGAACTGCTTGACATCTTGGTGTATGACATGCAAATTACGCCCCCATATACGCGAATTTCGCGCATGATCAGAGACATCTCAACAGATGATATTATTTCGGGCAACAAACGCCCTAATCTTCGCCAGCTTGCAGAAATAAAAGCAAGCGAAGGTGGCGCACAAGTTATGGAAATGCGAAGCCGCGAAATTTGCGAAAAAACTACCCAAACAGGTGAACTTGAGCTGCAGGATTTTGAATATGAAACTTCTGTTTCTCATGAACATTTCTTGCAATGGGTAACGCAAACTGGCGAACTAGCAGGCTTTTTGCGTTTGTGTTTGCCGCTTGAAAATGAGATAGAGGCGCGTGCAGATGCACTACCTTACGGTGCTGGGGAAGCGATGATTCGCGAAGTTCACGTGTATGGGAAGGTTGCCCAGCTTTCTGGTCGTGCCCAGAACGCGCAACACCTAGGTCTTGGAAAAGCGCTGGTGGAGCGTGCGTGTGAGATTGCGCGCGAAGGTGGTTTTGAGAGCGTGAACGTGATTAGTGCAGTTGGAACTCGCGCTTACTACGAAAAGCTTGGCTTTACAACAAAAGGTTTGTATCAAAACAGAAAGCTCTAAGGCGTGCTGGCATGTTGTTGCAGCTCGCTTACGACACAGTAATGTCCGCGTACTTAAAATCTATCATCTTCGCCAAATCTTCTGGCTTCATTTTTAGCTGATACCCAAGCTTGCCGCCAGAAAACATAATCTCGTCAAAGAGCTGCGCTGTCTCATCAATTGTTGTGGTGAAAAATTTCTTCATACCCAATGGAGAACACCCGCCGTGAATATATCCAGTTAAAGGCAAAAGTTCCTTTGATTTGAGCATGGATATTGCTTTTTCGCCTACAGCATTAGCGGCTTTTTTAAGGTCTAACTCTTCAGCCGAAGGAACCAAAAATACATAATGTTCCCCAGATTTTCCTACTGTGACTAGTGTTTTGAATACTTGTTCTAGCGGTTGGTGCAAGTAATTTGCAACCTCAACGCCAGAGACTGCCTCATTAGGGTCGTAGTGCAGAAATTCATAAGGAACATTTGCTGCATCTAATGCTCGTATGGCGTTTGTTTTTTGCAAAGTCTCTTGCTTTGACATGTTTGCCCTCGCAATGAAATATCTAAATACGTGTTGTGAAAAATTTGAAACCCAACCTTATCACAAAAGAGCATTTACCACTTGTGACTTTGCGTTGCATGTAGAAAATACGCAAACTTGCGCGCCCAAACATTTGCCTTAATCGTTTTCTTTGTGGCAGCCTGCGCACACCTCGCAGAACTTGCGCGGCATTAGCGTTATCATTACAACACTTAAGCAAACAACTATCTGGAGGGCGGTTCTCATGGTTCAGCGCGTCTATGTTGAAAAGAAGCCTGGCTTTGACATTGAAGCAAAACATCTTACAAATGAGCTTCGTGACATTCTGGGAATTAGTGGCCTAAGTTACATTCGCGTAATTAATAGATACGACGCAGAAGGAATGACAGATGCCTTGTTTGAGCAGTGTGTTTCAACTGTTTTTAGTGAGCCGCAATCAGACAATGTTACATTTGACTTGCCGCAAACAACAGAGCCTATGTTTGCAGTTGAGGCACTGCCTGGTCAGTTTGACCAGCGCGCAGATAGTGCAAGCGAATGCATCCAGCTTATTAGTCAAGGTGAACGCCCGCTTATTCGCAATGCAAAGCTTTATATCCTGTGTGGCGAAGTTTGCGCCTCCGATGTTGAAAAGGTCAAAAATTACGTCATTAACCCAGTTGAGACGCGTGAAGCATCATTGGAGTTGCCGCAAACTTTAAAGGCGGAATATCCAGAGCCTGCGCCAGTTGAAATCCTAGATGGCTTTTTGGAACTTGATGAAGCCGGCCTTGAAGCGTTCATTAAGGACCGCGGTCTTGCAATGGACATGGGTGACATTGCATTTTGCCAACAATATTTTGCAAGCGAAGGCAGAGTGCCAACTATCACAGAAATCAAACTCATAGATACATACTGGTCTGACCACTGCCGCCACACTACATTTGGCACAAATTTAACTAACGTGCAAATTGATGATGCAGCAGTAGAAGAAGCCTTCAAAAAGTATCTTGAAATGCGTCATGAGCTTGGCCGCGATGAAAAGCCAATTTGCCTCATGGATATGGGAACAATTGGTGCCCGTTATTTGAAGGCAAAAGGCATTCTTAAAAATTTGGATGAATCTGAAGAAATTAACGCGTGTACTGTGAAAATTAAGTGCGACGTTAATGGTACAGAAGAAGACTGGCTGTACCTGTTCAAGAACGAAACGCACAACCACCCAACAGAAATTGAGCCTTTTGGTGGCGCTGCAACATGCGTTGGTGGTGCAATCCGCGACCCTCTTTCTTG
>CAZRFO010000218.1:0-2779 GCA_964599515.1 uncultured Eggerthellaceae bacterium
CGTGCGGGCCGTGTGGGCCACGTGGTCTTTGAGGTCTTTGCTGGCTGCCTCTTGGTCTGCTTTGGTTTTGTGCGGCTTGCGCGTTTTGTTCATGCTGCGCTGCTTGCACGTTTTGCTGTTCATTATTCATTTCGCTCACCCCCGCCCAAAAGCTCTTCTTCTGAAAGCTGTGAGTAAGCAATTTCTTTGTAGGCTTCGCATGTTTGCAAGAGCTGTTCATGCGTGCCAATGCCAACTTGCTTGCCATCTTCTAGTACCAAAATAGTATCTGCATCCATAATGGTTGAGATTCTTTGCGCAACAATTACGATTGTTCTACCAGCCAGGCGTGCCTTTAAATCATGGCGAAGTTTTGCATCCGTTTTGTAGTCAAGTGCTGAAAAACTATCGTCAAAAAGATACGCTCTTGCATCTGTTGCAATGGCGCGCGCAATTGCCAAACGTTGCCGCTGACCTCCAGAAACATTTGTGCCACCCTGCGATATTTCAGATGCAATTCCGTGTTCTTTTTCGCTAACAAAATCTGCCGCCTGAGCGATTTCTATAGCGTTTTCCGCCGTGCCAGTAGGAGCGTCTTCTGCGCCATATAACACGTTTGATTTAATAGTGCCAGAAAATAAAAACGATGCTTGCGGCACATAACCAAGTTGCGCACGTAGTGCTTTTTGTGAAAGATTGCGAATGTCAATTCCGTCAAGCAAAATTTCGCCTTCTGTTACATCGTAGAAGCGTTCAATAAGTTTTATAACGCTGGATTTTCCACACCCTGTAGCGCCAATAATTGCAAATGTCTGACCAGGCTCTATGGTAAAAGAGATGTTATCAATGGCGTTTTCGCTATCTTCAGAGTATCTAAAACTTACATCCCTGAACTCAATTTTAGCGCCTGGTGTTTTTGGCAGGTCACAGTCGTATACACGTAACGCGTCGGCAATGCTAACAGATGTGTTAATTACTTCATCTACGCGCTGCGCAGCCACATTTGCACGCGGCAAAATGATGGCAATCATACCAATGGCAAGAAAACTAGAAACTATAGTGATTGCGTAAGTAATAAACGCAATTAAGTCTCCAGTTTGCACCGTGCCATAGTCTACGTAATGTCCGCCAACCCAAATTATGAGTGCCGATGTTGCATTCATCACAAGCATCATAATTGGCATCATGAAAGACATTGCTCGGTTGGTGAAAAGCTGCGTTTTCATAAGGTTTTCGTTTGCCTGTTTGAAACGGTTTTCTTCAAAGCCTTCCCTGTTATAAGCACGCACTACAGGAAGTCCAGACAAAATTTCACGCGCAACAAGATTTACCTTGTCAATCAAGGTTTGCATGATCTTGAACTTTGGCATCGTAAGCGCAAAAAGTGCAATCATTGCCACAAAAACAACCACAACCGCAAGCACAATAATCCAGCTCATAGACACATTTGTTTGAACAACCATAATGATGCCACCTATAGCCAAAATAGGCGTGTAAATCATCATGCGCTGCGCCATCAAACAAAGCATTTGAATTTGCTGAATGTCATTTGTGCCACGTGTGATAAGAGAGGCTGCAGAAAACTGGTCAATTTCTGCAGCAGAAAAAGAAACAACCTTGTTAAAGAAACGGTTGCGAAGGTCTCTGCCAATTTTCATGGAAGTTCTGCATGCAAAGAAATTCATCACACAGTGAATAAGCGCAGAAAATAGCACCATTGCAAGCATTGCAAGCCCAATGCGCAAAAGATAATTTAGCTGCATGTCATCTAAAGAAACATTGCACGCGTCATATTCTGCCTTTGCAGCGTTAATAGCCTGCTGAGACAAAACCGACTCATCTACATCTCCTAGCGACGATTGCGCCTGGTCTACGAGTTCTTGAATTTCAACACTTGAGATTTTTCCTTGTTTATACGCAGAAATTATTGCGTCAAAATCTATTTCACTTGATTGATTTGCGTAATAGTTTATGACTAGTGGGGCGCTTATTGCTTCATCAAGCGCATCGCGATTTTCTTTTCCGTAATTTGTAAGTTCATAGTAGCCATCTGCTGTTTTAGCATAGCTTTCATCTATAAGCTGTGCATCTTGCTCTTTTGCAAGTACTTCAATTGCGTCATGTGAACTTTCGGTCAAAACTTCTGGCGAAGCATGTTCTACGCCACTTTGTTGAATACCAACATCAACAATGTTAGAAGTATAATTTGGCAACGAAAGGTCGCAGTACGCTTGTATTACGAAACACAAAACAACAACCAACACAGCGGCTTTGTGCTCCATTAAATAGCGAAAAATCCGCATACTTTCTCCTTTGCAAAAACATGCAAGATTTTACTATTAGCAAATACGAAACCTCACCCAAACTACAAACTGTTTAAAACTTGCCACATAGTTTGAATAGATGTTGAAAATTCGGTTTCGATTCCCGTTGCCCTATAAATTAAAAAAACGCCGAAAGGCGTTTGTTTAATTTATGGAGCGGGCGACGGCTTCTGGATTTGCTAAAAGCAAATCCGACCACTCCCTCGCAAGCTCAGTCGTGCGAATTCCTAAAAATGTGCCACTGGCACATTTTTTTAACGGAATTCCACCCTAACGGCTTCGATTCCCGTTGCCCGCTACTGCGTAGATAGTCTACTGCAAATGCATCATTTGCTATGTTGTAAGATTTACTTAAAAGATGGAGCGGGCGACGGGTTCCGGATTTGCTAAAAGCAAATCCGACCACTCCCTCGCAAGCTCGGTCGTGCGAATTCCTAAAAATGTGCCACTGGCACATTTTTTTAACGGAATTCCAC
>CAZRFO010000219.1:0-2765 GCA_964599515.1 uncultured Eggerthellaceae bacterium
CTATGCGCAACATTGCTTCTTGGGGCGCAAAGAAGCGCATTAAATTACAAATCGCAAGACCAAAAAGAAAAGGATCAGACCATGAAATATAAAGTAATTTTTACACTTGTAGCTTCTGCGGCGTTAGTAGGCGCGCTTGCTCTTAGCGGTTGTTCAAGCAGCAGCCAAGAAAGTTCTTCTTTAAGTGCAGATACAAATTCAAAAGAAAGCACAACCATTACGATTGCAGCAACAGCAACCCCTCATGCAGAAATCCTAAATGACGTTGTTGCCCCCCTTCTTGCAGAGCAAGGAATCACATTAGATGTTCGAGAATTCAGCGACTATGTACAGCCAAACACAACTGTTGAACAAGGAGAAATTGACGCAAACTATTTCCAGCACATCAACTACCTTGACTCTTTCAATGAAGAAAACGGCACTCACTTGGTAAGCGTTGGTTATGTTCACTACGAGCCTTTTGGCTTGTATGCCGGCAAGTCAAACGACATTGAAAACATTGCAGATGGCGCAAAGATTGCAGTTCCAAATGACACTACAAATGAGGCTCGCGCGCTTCTTTTGCTTGAACAAGAAGGCATTATTAAGCTAAAGGATGGCGCAGGTGTTACTGCTACTCCAAACGACATAGTAGAAAACCCTCACAATGTTGAAATCGTTGAACTAGAGGCAGCACAAGTTGCTCGTTCGCTTCAAGATGTGGACTTTGCAATTGTAAATGGAAACTATGCATTGCAAGCAGGTCTTGATGTTAAAGACGCTCTTGCAACTGAATCTTCAGAAGGCGAAGCAGCAAAGCAATATGGCAACGTGCTTGTTGTAAAAGAAGGTAACGAAAACGCAGAAGCAATACAGGCTCTTTATACAGCTCTTACATCTGGTGAAGTAAAAGATTATATCGAAAAAACCTACAACGGGGCAGTTGTAGCACTCTTCTAAGACTAGGTGAGTGAGCATACACGATGCAAGATGCATCAGGCAAATTGCATAGCACGCAAGACAAATAAGGCAAAACGCGAAATGCAACGCACGCAACGCAAGGCGTAAGACACACATGAGGCAAAGCATATGATTGAAATCAAAAACGTTTCAAAAATTTACGACACACGGGAAGGTAAATTCACGGCTTTAGACAACGTGTCTTTGACTATAAATAAAGGCGAGATTTTTGGAATCATTGGCGAAAGCGGCGCAGGAAAATCTACACTTGTTCGCTGCATCAATATGCTTGAGCCTCCAACAAGTGGAGAACTTTATATAGAAGGAACAGACGTCACAAAACTCCGCGGAAGCGCCTTGCGTGAATTGCGCGCCAATGTTGGAATGATTTTTCAAAACTTTAGTTTGTTTCAGCAGCGCACTGTCTTACAAAACGTGATGTTTCCACTTGACATTCGCAAAGAAAATAAACAGGATTCTAAAGTGCGTGCAATGCGGCTTTTAGAGCGCGTTGGAATCGCAGATAAAAAAGACAGATACCCAAGTGAGCTTTCTGGTGGCCAGCAACAACGTGTTGCAATTGCTAGAGCGCTTGTTAACAAACCAAAAATCATGCTTTGCGATGAGGCTACAAGCGCACTTGATTCACGCACGACAAATCAAATTCTAGAGCTGCTGAAAAGCATCAACAAAGAAATGGGTGTCACGCTTGTAATGATTACGCATTCTTTAGATGTTGCGCGCAAAGTGTGCGACCGCATTGCTGTTATTGACCATGGACGCATAGCAGAAATTGGTCGCACAAACGAAGTGTTTGAAAACCCACAAAACGAAACAACCCGTATGCTCATTGCTCACTATACAGGCACTATAGTAGACGAAGAGGTGCTGTAAATGGAAATTGTTACTACATTTATTGACAATTACGGTGCTCTTTTTGCAGAAGGTGTTTGGGCATCTCTTGTCATGACAAGCGTTTCATGCGTATTTGCATACATAATTGGGTTACCTGCTGGAATTTGGTTTCATATTACTAAGCCAAATGGCTTAAAGCCAAACAAAGCTGTTAACGTAATTTTGGGGTGGATTATCAATATTGGCAGGTCTATTCCGTTCATCATATTGCTTGTTGCAATTACGCCGCTTACTCGCCTTATTGTTGGAACTACACTTGGTGTGCCTGGTGCGATAGTTCCTTTAACTGTTGCGGCGGCGCCTTTTGTTGCACGCATCGTGGAACAAAGCCTTGAAGAAATTGACACATCGCTTATAGAAGCAGCGCAAAGTTTTGGCGCTGGAACAGGACAAATCATTGTAAAGGTGATGCTTAAAGAAAGTTTACCTTCACTTGTAAGAGGCGCGGCAATCACATTTGTAACATTGTTTGGATTTGTTGCCATGGCAGGCACAGTTGGTGCTGGAGGCTTAGGAGACATTGCTATTCGTTATGGGTATCAACGTTGGATGACAGATGTAATGGTTGTTTCTGTTGTTTTGTGCATTGTATTTGTTGTTGTGTTTCAAAGCATTGGCGATATTATTGCCAAAAAAATTGATCATCGCCTCTAAATTTAGCGCCTATCCTTTTCACTTAAGTGAAATTTCGCGCGTAACTTTGACGCACGCAGCCGCGTTAAAGTTTGTTCAATTGTTGCCATAGATGCCGTTTATATCTTGTATGCAATTGCGTTTGCCTGATGCAAGCGTAGTACTAATTTGTGGCGACTTGTTTCATTTGCCACACAAAACAAAAAGGCGGCTACCATCTGATAGCCGCCTTAAAATCAATTTACCTTGATGGCTGTTTTACTATTTGTTGAATTTTC
>CAZRFO010000220.1:0-2764 GCA_964599515.1 uncultured Eggerthellaceae bacterium
CGGGCTCGGCTGGCACTGGCACGGCTGATGCCGCCGGAATCAAATTCTACAGAGGAACTGGCTGTTCAGAGTGCTATCACACTGGGTATCGTGGACGTCGTGGCGTTTTTGAAATCCTAACAATCTCGGAAAAAATGCGAAAGCTAATAAGCGATGGCGCAACTTATGATGAACTCTACGCCGCAGCTAAAGAAACAGACTTTGTAACGTTGAAGGACAACTGCCGCAAGCTTGTGTTATCCGGAGAAACTACAGTAGAAGAGGCGGCAAAGACCATCAACTCAACGGTGGAGTAGGTGGATGCAATGCTCAACATTGAAGAACTCATAGCTCAAGCGCAAGAAGCAGGCGCATCGGACATTCACCTGGTGTGCGGTTTGCCTGTAAAGTGCCGCATAGATGGCAAAATCACATCCCTTACAAATGAGCCACTTACACACGATGACTGCGAATATTACGCCCAAGTGCTTGCGGGCGCGCGCTACGAAGAGATGAAAGAAATTGGCGAAATTGACCTAGCTCGTTCTTTCGAGTGCGGCGCACGCACAAGAATTAACATTTTCCGCCAGCGCGGAAACGCCAGTGCTGCCATTCGCATATTGTCTGACCACATCCCAGAAGTTGAAGAGCTAATGCTACCTCCTGTCATTTCTGAATTTCCAGAATACCAAACAGGAATTGTGCTTGTAACGGGTGAAACTGGCTCTGGTAAATCTACAACACTAGCTGCGCTTATCAACCGCATCAACCACATGCGCAACGCGCATATTATCACTCTAGAAGACCCAATTGAATATGTGTATGAGCCTGACCAGTGCGTTATTAACCAACGCGAAATTGGCACAGACACAAAAAGTTACTCAGACGGTTTGCGAGCAATTCTTCGTGAAGACCCAGATGTCATTCTCATTGGCGAAATGCGCGACCTTGATACAATTTCTACGGCTCTAACCGCTGCAGAAACAGGCCATCTTGTTTTTGCCACCTTGCATACAAATTCTGCGGCAGATGCAATAGACCGCATGGTTAGCGTTTTCCCAACAGGGCAGCAGCGTCAAGTTCTCATGCAAGTTTCTACTACATTGCGCGCCGTTGTTTCCCAACAACTTTTGCCGCGCAAAAGCGGACATGGCCGCGTGGTTGCGTGCGAAATTATGGTTGCAAACAGCGCCATTCGCAATTTAATTCGTGAAGGCAAAACGCCACAAATTGATAGCTACATCACCATGAATGCGCAAAACGGAAGCATTACTATGGATAACATGCTGCAAAAGATGGTGCGCGAAGGCACTATTTCTAAAGATGTGGCACTTGCACATTGCCGCGACCGTGAAGAATTTGAAAGTAGCATAAACAGGCGTAGGTAAGTTAGGGAATACGAATGAAAACATTCAAATACAGCGGGCTTTCCGCAGATGGCGTTAAAGTTTCTGGCGTTATTCAAGGTGCCAACGAATTTGATGCTGTGTCGCACCTGCGTGAAACTTGTTCAATCATAACTAACATTAAAGAGATTGAAGAATCAACTCCAGCTGGTGTTACAAAGCGTCTAAAGCTAAAAGAAAAAGAACTCGCCATTATTTGTTCGCAATTTTCCATTAATTTAAATTCTGGCTTGGGTGTAGACCGCTGCGTGCGCATGGTGGCAGCGCAAGCAAAAAACAAAGAAGTGCGCTACATGCTAGAAAAAGTTGCAGAAGACGTATCGGGTGGGTACAGCTTGGCGCAAAGCTTTGAAAACAATGCTCCAAACTTGCCGGCAACCTTTATTGAAACTATCCGCGCAGGCGAACAAGCCGGAACGCTTGAACTTTGCTTTAGCCGCCTTCACGACTACTACGACAAAACAGCAAAAATCAAGGCGCGCATTATTAGTAACTTAACATACCCAGCCATTGTTGTTGTGGTTGCCATTATTGTATTTTTGATTGTTATGATTGTTGCTGTACCAATGTTTATAGAAACGTTTGAAAGCCTAGGTACAGAACTCCCAGCAATAACAGTTGGCCTTATCAACTTCTCAAACTTCCTTACAAATTATTGGTGGGCTCTTATAGGTATAGTCATATTGTTTTTTGCTGTGCGAATTCTGCGCCGCCGTACAGAAAACGGGCGCTTAAAACAAGCGGAATTTTCGCTATTTAAATCTCCTTTACGCTCCATTAATAGCATGAATGCGGCGTCCCAGTTTGCATCCACAATGGCAACGCTTCTAACTGCGGGTTTGCCAATAGTTCGCTCTCTTGAAGTTACTGCAAACGTTGTTTCTAACTATGCAGTTGCGCGTGCCATTAGAAGCGTGAAGCAAGGTGTAGAACAAGGCAAAAGCATGGCAGATTGCATGAGCGCAAATGAATGCTTCCCAAAAATGCTTTCAGAAATGACTGGCGTGGGCGAACGCTCCGGCAATTTGGAAGAAACGCTAACCGTTATTGGTGACTACTTTGATAACGAGGTTGCCATCAAAACAGACCGTCTGCTTTCGCTTTTAGAGCCTGTACTTACTATTGTACTAGCAGTAGTTACAGTAGTTTTATTGCTAGCAGTCTACTTGCCACTTATGTCCATGTACGCAAGCGTGTAAGCTTGCGGCGTATAAGTTTGCTTATAATTTAGTACTTATGCGGGGTTGCAAGTTGTGGGAATGTCTGTTAATGTTTTGAAAGTTTGCAATTGTCCACGAAACAACCCACGTGGATTTGCATAAGGTTTTCGAAAACCAAATGTACAAAAAGGAGAAGATTATGACTCTCAAAAAGGACAA
>CAZRFO010000221.1:0-2744 GCA_964599515.1 uncultured Eggerthellaceae bacterium
ACAGCAAGCATGGTAAGGCTTAAGAATTTTTGACCGTCTTGCGCTCCGTGCAACAAAGCAACACCTGCACCAGAAATTATTTGTGCCCACTTAAAAAAGTGATTTGCCTTTGTTCGGTTAGCGTGTTTGCAAATAATTTTTATAAGTCTTGTGAACAGCCAACCTGTACCAAAACCAAGACAAGTACTAATAATCAATCCGTAAATAACTTTAACCCATTGGTCAAAGTTAATGCCGCCTAAACCACCCTGCAGTGCTATGGCTGCACCCGTAATTCCAGCAATAAGAGAATGACTCTGGCTTGTTGGTATGCCAAATGCCCAGGCTGCAACACCCCAAACTATGATTGCAACCATCGCCGCAGCTAAAGCTACAAGAGCCGCGTGGTTGTCTCCACCAAAATCAACCATGCCAAAGATAGTGCTTGCAACAGCTGTGCTTATGCTTGTGATAAGCAAAAGACCAATAAAGTTAAACACTGCTGCCATGGCAATAGCAGGACCTGGCCGCATAGCCTTAGTTCCAACGACGGTTGCTATAGCATTTGGCGCATCCGTTGCGCCATTAACAATAGTTGCACCCAAACACAATATGACAATAAGCAGCAGGACTGGATTAGCAACAAATGTGGCAATTACCGCAGCAAATGAAACTTCCATTCTCCAAGCTCCTTTCGTTTTTCTTTTTCCAAGGAGCTATGCTAATGGGTAGCTGTTATGTGCTTGCAAAACTAATGTCAAATTTTTGCAAAGAAATTTGCGCTTTAACTTGCACTCAGCGTGTAGGCAGAGGGTTGAGGCGACCATGTGAGGTTGCGGATAAGGGTGTACAACTTACATTTCAAAAAATCATGCGTTGCCAGTTGATCGATCCATCTCAAATGAAGCATTATCCAAACCGAGCCCTGCGTCGCCGAATGCCCTCTACCTGCACGCTTGGCGTTCGCCACCCCAGCCAAGGAGTGAACAACAAACACACCTCTATCACATGTTCAACCTGTGGTATTCTGAATTCAAAAATTATCGTAAGATAAATTCGGATATGAGACAAATTAAGAATTGAAGGATTTTTTGACTATTTGCCACTACATAGTTTGGTTTGCGGTGTTTTCGTTTTTGGGTTGGATATTTGAATGTTCACTCAATATTGTCCGCGAAGGCACATGGGAAAACCGTGGGTTCTTATACGGCCCTATTTGTCCCATATATGGTGCAGGTGCCGCGTTATTTATGCTTACATTTGACAACGCATATGTAGCAAGCGGTCAATTTCCCATCTGGGGAGTTTTTCTTGCTTCCATGGCAGGAAGTGCTGTGCTTGAATACTCAACTAGCGTGGCAATGGAAAGAATCTTTGGTGCTAGATGGTGGGACTACAGCAATATGCCACTAAATCTTAACGGGCGCATTTGCTTGCCGGCATCTCTTTTATTTGGCGCGGGCGGTGTTTGTACCGTATTGTTTCTTATTCCGCTAGCACACCTTGCCGCGTCTTACATCCCATTCTACTTGTGGGAACTCGCTGCAATTTTGCTTACTGCAATTATTTCTGTAGACACAACTCTTTCATTTGTTGCATTGACAGAAATCCTAGAAAAAGTTGAACAAGCAAGTGAAACTTTTGACCGCGTTATGGATAGTGGAGTTCAAGGCGCACAACTTGCAGCACATAACACGGCAAGTAAAATTTCTTCTGCTGCATCACAGGTGTCTTCCGCTGCAGCGCAAGTTTCTTCTACAGCAGCACGGGCGCGCGTTACATTTCAGCTGTTAAACGCACTAACTTTAGGCAGAATCACAAACTTTGCAAGCAACCAACAAAAAATTTCTCAATCTGCTGTTGCATTTGTTGAAGGCTTAAACAAGAGACAACAAAGAGTACTTGCAAGTATCAAAAAGTTTGGGACTAGCAAGTCAACCGAATTTGGCGCTATGGCAAGGCAGGCGCTGCACAAAGCAAATTTGCACACGTCAAAAATGCACAGCGAAAGTTCAGAACACACCGGGACGCAATCAGATGCAACCATCATCACCGCGTATGACACGCTGCATGAAAACAAAAACCATGAGTAAGCAACCGCACAAAGATTGCAAAGCTGCAGACATTATTTTTACGGCACACGTTTTGTCTAGCATTAAAAGCAGTGGCGTGCTTGAAATGAAAGGTTTTTGCCATCACGGACGCGTTAGCACATATAAACACTGCATGCGCGTGGCGTTGTGCGCCAAGCGCCTGAACAGCACATTCCATTTAAAAGCAAGCGAAAACGAGCTTGTTCGCGCTGGGATTCTGCACGATTATTTTGGCTACGATTGGCACAACACCACAAACAAAAAACACGCCACAAACCACCCAGTGATTGCATGTAAACGTGCATGTGAAGAATTCGCCCTTACGGAAAAGGAACAAAACTGCATACTTTCACACATGTGGCCACTTCCCCCCACGCGCATTCCGCGTTGCCGCGAGGCGTGGATAATATGCATTGCAGATAAAATTTGCGCGTTAGAAGAAACCTTGTTCATGCGTTGAGCAAAACCTATTGTTAAACTTTGGTAAAAAAGTATTGATTAAATCCTAGTACTTTGGTAGGATTTAACCGTTCAAAAAATAAACAAATACATTGAAAGGAACAAACATGACAGTAAAAGCACTTAACCGTATTGATGAGCTGATTGGCAACACGCCGCTTATCAAGCTGAACGTATCGGACAAAGCAAATGTGTACGGCAAACTTGAGTACA
>CAZRFO010000222.1:0-2742 GCA_964599515.1 uncultured Eggerthellaceae bacterium
TTAAAGAAATCTTACCTTCTGCAACACGCCTTAGATGCTTGCCATATTCGCTTTTATCATAACGGTTTGCCGCAGCAAGTAGTTGCTCGCGATTAATCCACCCATTTTCAAACGCCACTTCTTCCGGCACACACACCGGCAAATCTTGACTTCGCTCAACTGCACGCACAAATTCGCCAGCTTCATAAAGAGATTCCATAGTGCCAGTGTCAAGCCATGAATATCCACGTCCAAGCGTGACAACAGAAAGCGAGCCATCATCTAAATACATTTGGTTAAGTGTTGTAATTTCCAGTTCATTGCGGGCAGATGGCTTTACTTGTTTTGCCATTTCACACACACGCGAATCGTAAAAATATAAGCCAGTCACAGCGTAGTTAGACTTAGGATGCTTTGGCTTTTCCTCAATTGAAATTGCGTTGAAGTCGCTATCAAACTCCACAACACCAAAGCGTTCTGGGTCATCTACATGATATCCAAATATTGTGGCGCCGTGGTGTTGCGCATCATCAACAGCCTTGCGAAGGTGGCGGCTTAAACCGTTGCCGTAGAAAATATTGTCGCCAAGCACAAGCGCACAAGCCTGCCCGGCAATAAATTCTTCGCCAATAATAAATGCTTGTGCAAGACCATCTGGACTTGGCTGTTCCGCATAACTCAGCGAAATTCCAAATTGCGAACCATCGCCAAGCAGTCGCTCAAAATTTGGAAGGTCGGTTGGAGTGCTAATTACCAAAATATCCCTAATACCCGCCATCATCAAAACAGAAAGCGGGTAGTAAATCATTGGCTTATCATACACTGGAAGAAGTTGTTTGCTTGTGACGGAAGTGAGCGGATAAAGGCGTGTTCCATTTCCACCAGCTAAAATTATGCCTTTCACATTTCACTCCTTGAAAATCAGCCGTGCCAAAATTAAAAAGCCAGGCTCCAGGTTTATTTCACCAATTAAACGCTAGAAGCTTCTTGCACTAGCATTTGCTAGCCAACGCTTTTTCTTATCTTTGATATTTCACAAAACTTAGCTCTATTGGCAAAAAGAAATATAGCGTATGCAACTGCAAAGATTATAGTTGAAATAATATAAGAAAACGCCACTGTACAAAAAACAAATATGACACTCAGCAATATTTCCCAAATCCATAAAGTTCCTTGTGCGACACCAATGCGTTTAGCCAACAAAAATTCTGAAAACACAGACCGCGCAGCAATTATTAAAACAACAAAAAGCAAAACGCAATTCACAGACTCAAAAACATAAACACCAAGCACCGTGACAACGCATGATAGCAGCATGAACACTAGATTAATTACAAGCAGGCATTTTTCCCATCTAAAAACTTTGAAGTAAGTTATAGAAATTAAATTCATTCTTCCGTCAAAAACGCAAATTGGAATCAGCAGAGCAAAATAATCTAAGCTACTTGCGTATTCTGGCAACCAAAATAGAAGAATAATTTTAAAAGGAACAAACAATAAATACGTAATTGGCAAAAATAGGCTAAGCAGGTTTCTTGCTGTTGTAAAAAATTGATTTCGCTCTTCGCTGTCAACTTCGCGCAGCGCTGGAAACAAAACCATACTAGCCTGATTAATAAAGACAAGAATGAAACTCACCAGAGTTAAAGAAAACGAAATCTCGCTAAACGCTTCTATGCCCCAGGCAAAATCTACAATCATACGCATAGAGCCCAAGATTAGAATTGATGCAACGTTTGCTATCATCAAGCTTATTCCAACACGCATGCTTTCAAATGTTTCATGAATTGCCCGCTGCATACTTAGCTTCTTCGCATGCAAAATATCTTGTGCCTTCCACATGCAAAAAACAAGTGAGATTACCTTTGACACAAAAAAGGCTACAACGTATGGCTCAAAAGCGCTTACGCCAAATAAGATAAGTGCAACAAGCGGGCACAAAAAAACTAGCCTGTCTATCATCACTGAAAACGAATACAACTTTGTTTCTCCAATTGCCTGAAACAAAAAACCAAGATAGCAAGCTGCGTTGTATACGGGAATATATAGTGCAACAGCAATCACAACAAACTCGCGTTCTGCACCGCCGTCCACAACAAAAGAAAAGATTATGATTGCAACAGCTATTAAAAATTGAAACGCTGTTGAAACAATAAATTGAGAAGCTGCAGACTGTTTGTCTAGGTCTTTGCGCGGCGTTCCGCCATTAAGTAGATACACTCCATCGTTTACGCCTAAATGAAAAAACCCAGCATAACTTGCATAAAGAAGAAACAACTGCCAGTATCCAAATTGCTCAACACCCAAGATTTTTGGAACAAAAAGCGAAGTTGCTATGCTTATACACATAGCAATTCCCTGTGCCAGAAATGCAACAGAAAGATTCCCAGCAAGCTTTTTGTAGTCCACGCGCGTTGCTCCTAATAACTAAAAACTTGAATTTTTGCTTTTACATGGCATGCGCAAATTGCAAGACAAAAAACCATTGCGCAATTTAAATTCAAGCCTTGATTCTTTAACCCCTTGGTTTCAGACGTTCTTCAAACAATCCAATGCCACAAAGAATATCAAATATTTTTAACGTTGCGCCATTTACACCATAATACTCTTTTAGCAAATAGCGCCTACTTAAATTTATTGCACGCCGCAAAGCAAAATTTGAACTCGCAGCGCCACTTTCTTTTTGCTTGTGAAGATGCTTGTAATGTTGCGTTGTAATCAACTTTGTGGTGTAGCCAAGTTTTGCAAGTCTAAGGCCAAGGC
>CAZRFO010000223.1:0-2737 GCA_964599515.1 uncultured Eggerthellaceae bacterium
CGATGCCGCCTCTGGGTCTGAGTCTACGTCAAGCGCATATCCGTTTTCAGTGTAAAAATTTACGGCATGCTCTGCAGTGTCGTAATAAGCCTGACATCCTTCTTCCCAGTTGTCGTTGCTTAAACATTCAACAACAGCATTTTCTATGTTGCTAATTGTGTAGTCAGTAAAAACGTCAAGACCTTTGTTGTATGTAATGGTTACGTAGTCGCGTGAATCAACTGCAATCAGGAATAGGATTCCCGAAGTTGAATTTTCATAGCCCAGGTTGTTTCCCATGTAGTAGTCTTTTGCGTATTGACGTGCACTTGAATAGCCAATGTCGTCAACTATCAGCAGATATACACCAACTTCAACTTCTTTTGACATGGCTTGTGCTTGGCTGTCTAGCTGTGCAGCCTCTGTACTAGAAAGCAATCCATAGTGGTCTAACACATATGTATATTGAACAGAACTTGCGTAATAATCTGGGGCTTGCGACGGCGTATCTGTGTAGCTTTTTGCGAAAGCTACATTTGTGCTTGCACATATAAGGCTTAGAGCTACAGCTACAAAAATGGCGCAAGATGCAATGCATATGCGAAAAGTTATGCGGCGTGCTGCGGCTTCCATCGTAGAAGTGCTGCGTGTGCAAATTTTCTGCGAAGAAGCGCGGCGCGTGTAGGAAATGCGTGATGTTTTAAACGTATCTTTAGTCATAGTATCCTCCTGGCAATCCTACAAAATGGCCATCAATGGAATTGTTGCAATTGCTGCAACGCCAACAAAGAGCCCCAAAAACCACGCTGCTAGTTTTTTTCCATCTACAGGAAGATCTCCTATAAGTTTGCCAGTTTGACCATTCATTGCAAAAAGGTAGTCTTCGTCGTTCCATTTTGTGTGAAGCATCCAAACGGGAAGGAGCGCATACGATACGTTTTCCCACTTTGCGCTAACGTTTTTGCTTTTGTTTGAAACGGTGCTGTAACCAAGAACTGTGCCCTGAAGAGCAGATACAGAGCTTGCAGCCATTCTGTTGTACGCGCGAGGCTGGCAATCTTTTACATCTAGGTCGTATCTGTCTGTCAAATATCCAGGTAAAAATGCTGTGGAAAATTCCTGCAGTTCAGAATAATCGTAAGGTTCTATTGCATCCATGTGCGTATCTGGCATGCGTTGACTTCCATCAACAGGAACGCGTGTAAACGACATAGTTCCAGCTCGTGTTGCGTCGTAAAAATCTGTTTCCGTAATTTGGTATTTTCCTTCACGCCAACTGCGCACTTTTGTGCACTCAAATGAAGCTTGAGCATCTGTTGTGGCATCGTATAACCAAAACGGCACGTAAACGCCTTGTATATCTTCAAAGTGGTTTTCATCCGCAAAAGACTTTGGAAGAAACTTTTTACCTTTGTAGTACTGCTTAAGGGCGGCTATGGCGTCTTCTTTTCCTTTTTTAAACGGAATAACAAGATCTGGTTTAAGCGTGTTTCCTAGTGTGCCAGGTAAAACTGTATTGTTGCCGCAGTATGGGCATTGCGTAACTGCTGTTGCGATGTCTACTATAAGTTCTGCACCGCACGAACTGCATGTATAGGCGCAAATCGCACCTTCTTCTGTTTTTGCCCAGTTAGAACGCTGAACATATGCGGCAACTGGGTCAAGGCCTTCTTCAGCAACTTTAGTTGCTTGACGCTTGCCTTCTTCTACTACGCTATCAACATTTGCTGTGTTGTTTTCTGCTTGGGCTGTTTTTTCTTTTTGGGCTTCTGCTTTTGTTTCAGCCTTTTCTTGCTTGGCAGCGTAGAATTGTTCAACTTCTTCAACAGTAAAGCTTGAACCGCAGTAATCGCATTCAACCTTGTTAGTCTCGTGAGAAAAGTGAAGCTTGCCTCCACACGATGGGCATTGATAATTTACTGTTTCCATTATGACATTGCGCCTCCATAGTAGTCACATCTTTCGACCGAGTTAAGAATACCTGATGCACCGCAATATGGGCAATCAACGGCAACTTTAGGCTTGCCTGCTTCACTTTTGCAAATTGCGCAAATTTTCTTATCGGGTAATCCACCAAACAGGCCCATTGGTGCTCCTTTCTTAGATGTCTTTGTTTGTGCGCTAAACCCACAAACAAAGACATAAACGCTTATGTGCAATTATGCATGAAAATGCAAGATATTTATGTGACAGAAGCCTCTTTTCCAGAAAGAATATAAGCCAAGAAGTTAGTTTTTGGGATTGGTCGTGAGTACTAATCGCGAAAACCCAGTTTTGCTGAATGTGCGCGTCAATAGCGAAAACCTAGTTTTGTTGAATGTACGCTCCAATGGCGCAGTAAACATTTTTCTTGATGTTAATCGTTGTAACGACTGCGCTGTTTTAATTTATCCGATACTTTGACGATAATTGCTATAATGACGATAAAAACGATATTGACGATAAAAACGATAAAAACGATAATGACGATAAAAACGATAGCAGCGAAAACAACGAAAAGACAAGGCAAAAGACCATGACAACAATGGAAAAACTCAAAACCAATCCTTTTAAGCCAACAGCAGGTGCCGAACCGCCTGTGCTTGTAGGACGCGATCATGTTATCGACGATTTTCTTGATGGCCTTGCAGAAGGAGTGGGCGCTCCTGGAAGGCTCATGCGAATTACTGGTCCACGTGGGTCGGGCAAAACCGTCCTTCTTACGGAGCTTGGCGATATTGCACGTAAACAAGGTTGGTTTGTGGTGGATATTACTGCC
>CAZRFO010000224.1:0-2735 GCA_964599515.1 uncultured Eggerthellaceae bacterium
CTCACGCACGATGACCAACAAGCAACTTCTAACATGAACATTCGCCTAATAGGAGAAGGCTCAAACGTACAAGTTATTAGCCGCTCTGTTGCGCAAGACAATTCCGTTCAAATCTTCAACCCACTTGTTACTGGTGAAGCAGCATGTCACGGGCATGTTCAGTGCGATGCCATCATCATGGGCAATGCAAAAGTTAAGGCAATCCCAGGCATTGAAGCTGCATGCGAAGATGCACAGCTTATTCACGAAGCTGCGATTGGCAAGATTGCCGGCGATGAAATTATTAAGCTAATGACGTTAGGACTTACGGAAGAAGAAGCTGAAGCGGAGATTATCGAGGATTTCCTGTCTTAAACGCGTCTGTAAGGCGCGCCTAGGCGGGCTATTTAGCGCTCCAAGAACCTGTTCGCTCAAGACGCGGCACGAAAGGTCGCTTACCGGCTTCATCAGAACCTTTCCCGCCAACTAGCTCCGTTGATACGCGTTTAAAAATTTGAAATAAAAGTTGATTAAAAAAGTGGAACGAATTTTCGTTCCACTTTTTATATTTGCTTTATTTATTCGGTTGTTGTTTCGGTCTTTGTGTCTGTAGTTTCTGTTGTTTTTGCTGCTGCTGCTTTAGTTGCGGCATCTGTCATCTTTAAAGTGCTGAAATCAATGGTTGTCCCAAGCCATTTATTTTCAACAATTCCAACAATTCCTGTGCTAGAAAGTTGAGTCATATACTGGCTTATAAGCGAAGTAAGCGCCGTGTTGGTGTTAAGCACACCTACGCTGTAGCCAGAAAGCGAAGATTCAAGAGCAATTGGATACACTTGAACACCTGCGGTGTAAGCAACATATGTACCCATAACTCCATCGCATGCAACATAGTTAACTTCCCCATTACCAAGCTTGGTAAACGCTTCGCTTAAGTCTGTTGCGTTAACAAGTGCATCTGAGCCATATTCGCTTGTGATATTCCATGCACTCATAGAAGTAGACTGAGCAGCAATTTTGGATTCAGATGTTGGAACAGCGGCGTTAGCATCTGTAGCAAAAAGCACTGTTCCTGTTTGAATGTAGGAGTTAGATTTCCAAATTGCGCTGTCTGTATTTGATGTATCCATACCCATTACAATGTCTACAGTTCCGTTTTGCAAAGAACTCAATGCGCTGGTGCCAACATCTACAACCTCAACTTTTAAACCAAGTTCATCTGCAAGTGCTGCTGCCAAATCAACATCTATACCAACTATTTTGGTTGTCTGACCAGCCATTGGTGGATTTGTTGTATCAACGCCAACGCGAAGAGTTCCATCAACTCCAATGGTTGGAGTAGTTACTGCTGCTTCTTTAGGTTCTGGCGTATAAGTTGATTGCTCAGAGTTGCACCCGGTGAGCCCAGCAAGCATACAAGTTGCTGTTGCCATAGCAAGTATTACGCCTAACAAGTGCTTTCTCAATGTAAACCTCCAAATCGTTATGTTTAGGCATCTTTCGCCTGACCTAGTCTTCGCCCCCACACTCGCGTACTGGGTGTTGGCCTCTCGCTTTGTTGGACGATTCCAGCAAAACGGTACGACTTACTTCTAGAGCGCGCCGTGCTCGGCGGGTTGCCCCGCTTTACGTGGATCCTTTTGACCGCGCCTGCCATGGACTAAAACGTTGTATCCGACAACATTCGCAACTACAAACGCGAAAGATGCATCTGTACAGTTTAACAGAGTGCAAGCGTAAAGCCATAAATATGCACACTAAAACCAAAGCGCGGCATAGTGTAGTGGCGTTTTGAAATTTTTTACGCAAAAAACAGCACGATTTGATTAATAAATTACACAACTCATGTAGTTGAAAACGCGACCTTAAGCTAAAAGACCAAATTACTATTTTGCTGGCTTCATTTATTAGTTTATCTTGAGGCTGGGGTGGTTTGTTCCGCGTGTAGGCAGAGGGTTGAGGTGACCATGTGAGGTTGTGGACAATGGGGTGCCAACAGGAAGAAAACAATTGAAAAATCTGCTAGCAAATGTTCTATTGGAAGCAATTTGGCCAACAAGGTGCGTGGTTTGCGATGCACCTGGCAAGTTAATTTGCGAAAATTGCCTGCACCGCCTTCCCTATCTTGATTACTGGAATGCGTGCCCAGTATGCGGTTCAAATGGTGGGCGGCATTTATGTTGTGAATGCAATTCCTATACAAATGACAATTATGAAGGAAAGCCAGCGCTTTCAAGTTGCGCGAGTGTTGTTCGTTTTAATGACGAAAGCAAACGTATTGTTTCTTCATATAAAGACAAAAATGAACAGCGGCTAAGCGTTTATATGGCCCACATGATGGCGCGCGTTACAAACCCAAGCGTGCTTAAAGATACAAGCTTTATAAGTTACATTCCTGCAAGTCCAGATGCTTATACACGCAGGGGTTTTGACCACGCATATCTTTTAGCAAAGGAGTTTGCTAGCTTTACACACCTTCCGCTTGTAAGCGTTTTTTCACGCCCGCGCGCACAAGACCAAAGAGAGCTTAGTAAAACAGAGCGCGCAAACAACATGCGCAATGCATTTAAACTGCTTAATGTAAGTTCTTTAGAGGATGAATCGGTCTTGCTTGTAGATGACGTAAGAACAACAGGGGCAACGCTTACATGTGCAGCAGAATTGCTCTTAGAGGCAGGATGCAAAAACGTAAACGCTGTAACTTTTGCCAGAGTGCCATAAGCGTATATTAGAAACCTGTTAGAATTTGAACAGCG
>CAZRFO010000225.1:0-2723 GCA_964599515.1 uncultured Eggerthellaceae bacterium
CGCCATTTGTGTTGGTATGGCATATGGAATCGGCTTTGGAGATAACACTGCTGCCATGATTCAAACTCGTGGGCTAGCAGAAATGAGCAGGCTTGTGGTTGCGTGCGGCGGTCAGGCGCTAACGTGCATGGGCCTTGCTGGAGCAGGGGATTTAGTTGTTACTTGCATGTCTAAGCATTCGCGAAACAGGCGATTTGGAGAAATGCTTGCGTCTGGAAACACATTAGAAGACTTCAGCGCAGAAACGCACATGGTTGCAGAAGGTGCTTATGCATGTAAGTCGCTTTGTGTTTTGGCAGAAAAATATAATGTTGAACTTCCTATTACCAAGTTAGTTAGATCTATTGTTTGGGAAGGTGAAGACGCGCACAATGCTGCAAAAATTTTACGTGATAGGCCTCTTAACAAGGAATTTTACTAGTAGAGCTTAGTTGCTGCCGTCTTCGCCTGCATTTTCTTGTGTGTTGCAAATGCGAATTTCTTCTTTAAGGATTGCACTTGTTATGCGCATTTGTTTTGTTGCGTCTGGGAATCGTCCATTTGCGCCTATTATTCTGTGGCTTGGAATCATGAGTGCAATAGGGTTTTTCTTTATGGCAATTCCAACCGATTGCGCTTTCTTTTCGTCCCCTAGTGCAAGTGCTAAATCTTTGGCGGTGCGAGTTTGCCCGTATGGGATTTCTTGCAAAAGCGCCCATACCTGTTTTTGAAATTCTGTGCCATATGGCTCTAGTGGCACACTGAACTCACGACGCTTTCCAGAGAAATATTCCAAAATTTCATTTGCTGCTTTATTTGTAAGGGTGCAGGCTTTATGCTGACCAGGGTAGTTTTGAACGCCAATGCCAATGTGCGTTATTGCTTTTCCATTACTTGCAATTGTGAGTGTGCCAAATGGACATCTGTACGAAAAGAAACTTTTTTCGCTTTGTCTATTTTGGCGCAACATTTTTACCTCGCAATTTTGTTTCATGGTGTCTTCGTGGGAATTATAAAACATGCACGTGTGGCTTCGCGTAAAAGTGTGCCGCTTGCGCTAGAATGACCACAACGTGTTTATTGGCAAAGGAGAACCCATGTTTGAGCAGCCGCGCATTGCACCGTCTATTCTTTCTGCAGATTTCCTTCATTTGCAAGATCAAATTGAACTAATAGAAGAAGCCGGTGCTGGTTTTATTCACGTAGATGTGATGGATGGCCATTTTGTGCCAAACTTAACAATTGGGGTACCAATAGTTAAGCAACTTGCAAAAATTGCACGCATTCCGCTTGATGTTCATCTGATGATAGAAAACCCGTTGTGTGAGCTTCCTTGGTTTCTGGATGCTGGTGCAAATATGGTAACCATGCATATTGAAGCGTTTTCTAATGAAGACGAAGTGCACAAGGCGTTAGAGCTTGCACATGATGCAGGCGTTAGTGCTGCTCTTTCTGTAAAGCCTAAAACGCCAGTTAGTGCGCTTGTTCCATATATTGAAGAAATTGATATGGCGCTTATCATGAGCGTTGAACCCGGATTTTCTGGTCAGTCTTACATTGCTGGAAGTGAAGATAAGGTTGCGCAGTTTGTCAAGGAAGCAAGGCATTCAAGTGTGAGCCCACTCATTCAAATAGATGGAGGTATTGGGCTTTCAACGGTTGCACTTTCTGCACGTGCTGGTGCGGATGTTTTTGTGTGCGGGAATGCTGTTTATGGTGCACAGGACCCAGCGCTTGCGCTTCGGGAAATAGAAAATGCCGCAAAATGCGCTCAACGTGAAGTGTTTGGCAAATAGTATGAGTTTTGACTACGTATATCTTGATTACGCCGCAACTGCGCCTCTTTACCCAGAGGCTGCACAAGCCTTTAGCGAATATATGCAAGCTGGTCCAGAAAGTATTGAATTTGGCGCAAACGCAAATTCGCTACATGGTCCAGGCAGACGTGCGTTTGAAAACATGGAACAAGCGCGCAAACGCATATCAAAATGCCTTGGCGCATCACGCCCTAGTGAGATTATTTTTACAAGTGGCGCAACAGAAGCAGATAACGCAGCTCTTTTTGGTATAACGCAAGCGCTAAGCGAAAAGCGTCACTATGCAAATGCTCGTGGCGCAAGTGCCAAAAATGACGGTGGCAATGAAAACAATGAGAGCAGCAAAAGCGCTGCTGCCAATACCAAAAACAACAAAAGTCTTGGTCATGTTGTTGTTTCTGCAATTGAGCACGAGGCAGTGTTGCAACCAGCACTTGAGTTGAAGCGACGAGGATATGAAGTAAGTATTCTTGAACCAAATTCATCTGGTTTTATAAGCGCGGATTCACTAGAGCGTGTGCTGCAAGACAACACGCTTCTTGTTTCAGTCATGACTGCAAATAGTGAAATTGGAAGCATTCAACTAATTTCTGAACTCGCAAAACTTGCACACGCAAAAGGTGCACTTTTCCATACGGATGCAACGCAGGCCCTTGGAAAAATCGCACTTAATGTAGCAGAACTAGGCGTTGATGCCGCATCGTTTTCTGCTCATAAAATTGGTGCACCTAAAGGTGTAGGCGCCTTGTATTTGAAGGCAAGAACCCCATTTAAGCCTTTGCTTTTAGGTGGAGGCCAAGAAGAAGGCAAGCGTTCTACTACGCAAAATGTTGCTGGTATTGCCGCATTTGCTGCAGCTTGCGAATGCGCGCAAAGTTCTGTTGAGGCGGAATACGCGCGTTTAAGTGAGTTACGAAACTACGCTTA
>CAZRFO010000226.1:0-2722 GCA_964599515.1 uncultured Eggerthellaceae bacterium
CGCACAAACCCATTGTCAAACCAGAGCGGAAGCTTACCTTCAAAGCCTTTGCAACAGATTCTTCTGCAGCATGAGTTGTGCGCACATTTGCACGAGTTGCAACATGCATGCCAACGTATCCTGCAGCGGCAGACAAAATGCCACCAGTTACAAAAGCAAGAGCTGTGCGAACATCCAACGCAACTGCCATAAGAATTGCTACCACAACCATAAATACGATGAGTAGTTTGTATTCCGAGAACAAAAATGCTTTAGCACCCTTTTGAATTTTCACAGAAATACTGTTCATTTTTTCGGCACCGGGGTCTTGTTTTAAAACCCAAGAACCAAGGTAGACAGCCACCAAAATGCCAACTAACGCGCATATTGGAGCCATCCATGCGACTGCTGTAGTCACGTATAACCTCCTTCTACCTTCCTATACAACAAACTATTTCCTTTCCGCATGGCATTCTTTGCGGGAAGGAAATAGCCTTTCTATTCTATTAGAAACAAAAAACTTGTGTTCGTGTTTCTTGTATGCGCGCTATATCAGACGGTAAACAGAAGCGAGGTGACGCGTGGATTAGCGAAAAAACTGGAAAGCGAAGGCGTTGTGCTTTGAGGAATAACCTGCACTCGCGCGTAATAAGCGGCAATTTTACCCATGAAGCTCATCAATGTAGGCATAAATTGCAACCACAAACAAGAAAAGTGCTAAACTTATGCGCCGCGCGCAAAGCCGTACTGCTCACATACGTGCGCCGCATATAGAGGAGGAACTCGTGATTTACAACAATGTATTAGAAGCAATGGGGCACACGCCACTTATTCGCCTTAATAGCTTTTGCGAAGAAGACGCAGCTCAAATCGTAGCCAAATTTGAAGGCATAAATATAGGCGGAAGCGTAAAAACGCGCACGGCTTACCAAATGATTACCGCAGCAGAAGAACGCGGAGACATCACCCCAGAAACAATTATCGTGGAACCAACAAGCGGAAACCAAGGCATCGGTCTTGCTCTTGTTGCGGCAGTAAAAGGATACAAGGCAACCATCATCATGCCTGATAGCGTATCTGTTGAACGCCGCAAGTTGGTCCGCCACTACGGCGCAGATGTGATTGTCATTCATGACGAAGGCGACATTGGAAAGTGCATTCAAGAGTGCATCAACACAGCAAACCGCATGGCAGCTGAAGATCCAAATGTGTATGTGCCGCAGCAGTTTGAAAACATCGACAACCTATATGCTCACAAATACCATACCGCACTAGAAATTAGCGAAGATATGGAAGGTCCAATTGATGGTTTTTGCAGCGGCATTGGCACAGGTGGGACAATTTCTGGCATAGGCCAAACTCTAAAAAGCCTCTACCCAGAAATTGAAATTTGGGCAGTTGAGCCAGAAAACGCAGCCATTCTTTCTGGTGGCGGAATTGGCACCCATTTGCAAATGGGCATAGGCGACGGACTTATCCCAGACATCCTTGACCAAAACATCTATTCAGACATTTGCATCATAAGTGATGAAGAAGCACTTGAAACAGCACGTGCCTTGGCTAAACAAGAAGGGCTCATGGTTGGAGTTTCTTCTGGCACAAACGTTGCGGCTGCCCGCAGGCTAGCACGCAAACTTGGACCTGGCAAAACTGTTGTGACGCTTCTTCCAGATACTGGCGAGCGCTACTTTTCCACAGAGCTTTTTGCTGGGGAATAAACCTGAAGCGAAAAATGTTATTTTCTTTCAGCGCCTTGCATATATGTAAGGCGCTGTTTTTTTGCTTTAGCGCATGTTTAGTGACATTAAAGAGGCAGTTGACGCGCCTGTTCAATGTTTCCCATAACAGTAGAAATGAGTTCTTCTGTAGAAGAAAACTTCATCATAGGCCGCAAAAAACTGTGGAACGAAACTGTAATTTCTTGCCCATAAATGTCATCATCAAAATCAAGAATGTGAACTTCGCAATTTGCAACAGCCGTCTTGAATGTAGGAGACACTCCTAAAGAAATTGCAGCACGAAAACGCCCTTGTTTTGTGTCTGCATACCCTGCATAAACACCTTCTGCTAGAGCAAAATAGCTTTCTTCAATAAACAAGTTTGCCGTTTTAAAACCAAAGTCTCTTCCCTCTTGGCGCCCACCAATCACTTTACCGCTTACGCTATACATGTGTCCCAAAAGAGCATTTGCGCGTTCTATCTGCGCGTTTGCCAAACATTGCCTAATTTTGCTTGCACTAACTTGTGTTTCTTCAAAACTGTAGAGACCAACCGGGCACACTTGCATGCCGCACGCGCTACCCCAATTAGTTAAATCGTCCACATTTCCAGAGGCTTTAGCGCCAAAGCGGAAATCTTCTCCTACAAAAAGCGCAACCGGCGTGGCTTCTTTGAAAAGTAAGTCCATAAAATCTTTTGGAGCTAACGCAGCAAATTCTTTTGTGAAATTAAGTACGGCAAGGTTACCGTATTCTTCCAAACATGAAAGACGGCATTCATTTGTGCATATTTTCTTTAAGCGCGCGCCTGCAAAAAGTTCATCCGGGTCTATATCAAAACTCAAAATTACAAACGGCGCGTTGTTTTCCGCCGCCGCACGTTTTGCCTGCTCAAAAAGAAATTGATGCCCTTTGTGAATTCCATCGAAAACACCAAAAGCAACAACAGCTCCTTGCAAAATTTTTGATTCTACAACCTTGTGTGTTCCCATTACTCTCATAAAAGACTTCCCCTTGCAACTGGT
>CAZRFO010000227.1:0-2717 GCA_964599515.1 uncultured Eggerthellaceae bacterium
AAAAATTAGGCGAACTTGTCCGCGATAAGAAACTCCCAGAAATTAGCAATATTCATGATGCGGCAGACCGCCACGGCATTGATATCATCATTGACCTGAAAGCTAATGCAATTCCGCAGGTTGTGCTGAATAAACTTTATAAGCAAACGCAGTTGCAAGTTGGATATGGCGTAATTATGCTTGCTTTGGTTGATGGTGTGCCGCGCGTGCTTTCGCTTAAAGAAACGCTTCAATATTACATCAAGCACCAAAAAGAAGTTATTGTAAGGCGCACCCGCTTTGATTTGGCGCGTGCAGAAGAACGTGCGCATATTTTAGAAGGCTATGTAATTGCGCTCGATAACATAGATGAAGTTATCCAAATTATCCGCGCGTCTGAAACCGACAAAGAAGCTGCAGAAGAATTAACAAGCAGGTTTGGACTTACAAAGCGCCAAACAGATGCAATTTTGGAAATGAAGTTGCGCCGCCTTACAGGTTTGGAACGCGAAAAAATTGAAAACGAGTTGCAGGAACTTCGCCAAAAAATTGATTATTACAAGCAAGTTTTAGCAGATGATTCGCTTGTTTGCGACATCATTCGTGAAGAAATGGGCGATATTAAAAAGCGCTTTAGCACAGGGCGTCGCACTAAGATTAGTGGTGCTTCGCGCGATATGGCAATTGAAGACCTTATTGCAGATGACAACATGGTTGTTACTATGACGCAGTCCGGCTACATTAAGCGCATGTCCGTAGATTTGTACAAGCAGCAAAAGCGCGGCGGCAAGGGTTTGCAAGGTACAAACCTTAAAGAAAACGACGTGGTTGAAAATATCTTTACGGCCACAAACCATTCGTACATGCTTTTCTTTACAAGCACTGGCAAGGTGTATCGCATAAAGGTTTATGACATTCCGGAATGTTCGCGCCAGGCACGCGGCACGGCAATTGTGAACCTGCTGCATCTTGAAAAGGGCGAAACAGTAAAAGACGTTATTGCAACGAAGGATTTCCCAGAAGACGAATACTTGATGTTTGGCACGCGCGAAGGCATTGTGAAAAAGACGTCGATGGATTTGTACGACAGAACCCGCAAAGATGGCTTGAAGGCAATCAATTTGCGTGAAGGGGACGAGCTTGTAAACGTCAAACGCGTTAAACCTGGTGAAAACGTTGTTATGGTTTCAAGCATTGGCAAGGCAATAGTATTTTCTGAAGAAGAAATTCGCCCAATGGGACGCGGAACATCTGGCGTTCGCGGCATGAACGTTTCTGGTGATGCGCATGTTTTGGGTATGGAAATTGCTTCTGAGGGCGCAGAACTTCTTGTCATGACAGAAAACGGCTATGGCAAGCGCACATCTTTAGATGCGTACCCAGTTCATCATCGCGGTGGTCAAGGCATTGCAACCATTACAATGACGGACAAAAAAGGCCAAATTGCGCTCATGAAAGTTGTGCGTGAAGATGACGACATCATGCTTATTACAGCAGATGGTGTTATAGAACGCACCGCTGTAGCTGGAATTTCTAAGCTTGGGCGTACGGCGCAAGGCGTAACCATTATGTCTGTTGATGAAAAAGACAAGCTTATAGCTGTGGCTATTGCAACAGATAAACGTACGCGCAACGCTAATGGCGACCTTGTTGAAGAAGGCGAAGGTGCTGAAGGTGGCGAAGGCGCCTTTGAAGAGGAAATATTTGCCGACGCAGATGATTCTTCTGCTGAATACGATGATGAAATGATTGACGAATTTGATGACGACGTTGTTGAAGAGGAGGAAGTTGACTCAGAAGTTGACGACGAAGAAGATATTTAGTGCAAGGCGCTGGCGACAAGGCGCGGGCGCGCGTAGCGGGTGCGTGACGCGGGCGAAGGTGCAGGTGCGAGCAGCTTGCGTGTAGAGTGGGCGAAGGTGCAGGTGTGTGCGTTGGAGCGTGGGGTTGCCGGTGAGGTGTGCCTAGCAGGAGAAATCTTCTGGCGTTAAGTTTTCTAGAAAATCGTGGAATTCTTTAACGCGAAGTTCGTCATTAATTTCTTTTTTAACAATAAATGGAAGGCTGTGCTGTTCAAAAAGCTTATTTTCAACGAGAATAGGCGCGTTAAAACGAACAGCCAACGTAATAGCATCAGACGGTCGCGAATCTAAAATGATTTCGCGGCCGTATTGCGTACAGATAACATTTGCGTAGAAAATTTTGCCATCGTATTGCGTTATGTGAACTTCTTTAAGCAGTGCATCAAGGCTGGTCATCATATTCAAAAGCAAGTCATGAGTTCCAGGGCGCGGAAGAGCCCTACCATTTAGAGCAGAACCTAAAGATATTGCTTCTGCTTGACCAATCCAAATAGGAATTATTGGAGTGACAGTAGAACCATCTGCGTTTTTTATAGTAAGCGCGTTATCTTTTGGGCTGAGTACAACAGCAGCCGGAGTTGGCGGCGCAAAAACAACCAGCGTTTGAACTTGTGCTTCAATCATTTTATATCCTTGCATGAAATAGGTGTTTGCGAGTATTATAAACACAACGGCTGGAAAAGCTAAGTAGACAAAGTTGATGGTGGTTGTGGCACTGAGTGCTGTATAAGTGACATTAAGCGCCACTTACCAGCATATTTTGAAAATTTTACTTGACCTGGCTTCGTATATTGTTGTAAGGTATTCAAGCACTTTTTTTCGGGCCCGTAGCTCAGTTGGTTAGAGCGCACGCCTGATAAGCGTGAGGTCGCTGGT
>CAZRFO010000228.1:0-2713 GCA_964599515.1 uncultured Eggerthellaceae bacterium
AAAAATACAGCACCAGCAACATATACAATAGCTAAAATGCCAACCAGGATGCCTGCAACAATGCCAAAAATTTTTAGCTTTCTGTGGCTTTTGTACTCATGGTGTTCGTTTGCACCATTTGCTGCGTCGTTTTTAAGGACCACTTTGGCTATTTTTCCTGTTGCGCCAGCAGAAGATGATGTATGCGAATGTGTAGCACTGGCAGATGCAGCTTTTGAATAAACTGTCGCAGAAGCTGCACCGGCAGATACCGATTTCGTTGACGGAACCTTTGATGGCGCAGCCTTTTGCGAAGGTGCACTTTTCAGAGAAGGCGTGCTATGTTTTGGTGTTGATTTGTCACTCATTACTTATTTCCAGTTACAAAATATGAAACGTACAAATTAAAATTTCTTACGCGTTAATCTTTAAATTGCGAAGGGTGCTTTTCAAAGAAGTCTGTACGCGGCGGCAATTCAAGCACGCGATGTTTGCAAGATTCACATTCTTCTTGAGTGCAAAGTTCTTGTAGTCCGTCAAAGTCACCTTCCCAACTAAAGAACGACGCAGCATCAAAACAAAGATATTCGCAAATCTTTTCGCATCCTTTTGGAACTATAGGATGCATTACAAGCGCGGCTATACGCAAAGCATAAAAACAGTCAATTAGCACTTGTTTGCGCAGCTCATCGTCTTGTGTATTTTGAGCCTCACGAATGCCGTCTGCCCAACGCTTGTTGGCGGCGCGTATAAATTCATCGCTTAAAGAAAGCGCTGTGTGCAATTCTGCGCGTTGCATTGTTTCATCGTATGCAATGAGCAAGGCTTTCGCACGTGCAACAATATCTTCGCTTACCTGGCCTAAAGGCATGAATCCGTCAAAGCTTTTAGCGGCCTCATACAAAACACTGCGAGCCAAGCGGTTAAACACATTTGTTAAAAGCGCTCCTTCTTTTAGGACCGGGTCTGCATAGCGAGCATCATCACGCTTTGCAGGGTCTGGATCAAAAGGCTTTGGGGAAAATCCAACAGACTTTTGGTCTAATCCCAAAGCTAGCCAGTGCGCACGCAGTTGTTCTGGCGTGTAATAATCCAGCAGTTCATCTGCGCTAGGCGGTTTTACGGCGCCAGAAGAAGACGCCTTAGTCTTGCCAAAAAGCACATGATGATTTGCAATTAATTTTGTTTGGCGAAGTTGTGCAGAGCTTCCATCAAATGTTCCAGGAGCCAACGCCTCAAAAAGCGCTGGTTGTGCAACGCCGTAGAAGTACAAGTTGTCTTGCCCTATGAATTGATAAACTTGCGCATCTTCAGAACACCAAAAATCACGCCAAGCCTCTCGTGGCAAACCAAGTTTGTCGTTGCACGCAATCGTAAAAGAAATTGGGGCCCAAAGACTTTCTGGCCAGCACCAAACAGTCAAGTCTTCCACATTGTCTAAAACAGGAGCCGGGACACCCCACTCAATGTTTCCGGTAATACGGAAAGGAACAAGTGCTTTACCAGTTCTAAAACGAATACCCGCATCGTTTAACACACTGCGTGCAGCGTCTCTATCTTCAATATTAGAAAACTCCAGCTCAAAGCTTTGTTTACCTTTTTCTGCTTCTCTATAAACATGAGCAGGCAAATCATGGGCAATTGAAAGGTATTTTTCATAGAGCTCGTTTTTGATATATGTTACAGGTGCGCCTAGAAATTCTTTTACTGTTTGTGGGACAACGCTGCGCAGTGTTTCATCTTCTTCTTGACTGGCCACAAGTTCACGTAAGTAATTAGTAAATGCAGGTAAGTCAAAATACCAGTTATCCACAGGACGCATTTCTGGAACAGTGCCAGTCACACTTGATGTTGGGCTAAGCAAATCTTCTGGCGCGTACTGGTGTCCTAAGTCGCATTCATCCGCATAGGCCTTTTCACTTTTGCACCCCTGAACTGGGCAATGTCCTATTACTTGACGTCCATTCAAAAATGTTTGTGCTTGCGTGTCATAAAATTGCAAGGTAGAACTAAGCTTTAAAAAGCCATGTTCCCACAGGCGAGTTATAAACTCTTTGCTCACTTGAGTGTGAACTTCTCCCGCATGCCCAAGCGCAGAGCCTTCATAAATATCAAGGCTAATGTTATACGCATCTAGCGTTGCTTTTTGAGCGTCATGGTTGCGGGAAACGTAGTCATAAATGCTGCCTTCAAATTCGCCTGCTTCTACAAGTTTTCTGTAGCCTTCGTTTATAGGAGAACCATAGCAATCTGTGCCAGAAACAAAACGTACATTGTCTTTTCCAATGCGGTCGCGCAAGAAACGTGCGAAGCAATCCGCCGGAACAAAAACGCCTCCAACATGACCAAAATGCAAGGCTTTATTGCCATATGGCATGCCTGCAGTAACAACTGCGCGCTTAGGCCACTTCCCTTGCGAATTTTCTTGGATAAAACCCATGTGCTTATCTCCTGCTTTATATAAAATGGCGCAAAAACTAAATGCGCGCAAGTCATTAAACTACAACCTGTTTATGATACGGCAAATGCATGTTTTTGTGCGAAAAAGCTTATATTTTGTAGCCATTTTCCATGCGACAAAACACAAGCAAAATAAGCTATTTGCAAAAGGGCCGTTTGACACGCCACACAGCAAGCTGTCATATCAAGCATATCCAAGCTCTATCTGCGTAATTTGCCGCTACACAGCACCAAGAAATATAAAAGGAAGGCGTCCAAATTTGGACGCCTTCCC
>CAZRFO010000229.1:0-2708 GCA_964599515.1 uncultured Eggerthellaceae bacterium
GTTCACTTGAACTTTGAAGGTTCGGGCGAAAGCGAAACAATCGAAATCACAAAGGGTGCAACTGTAGATTCTTCTGAGTTCCCAACAGCAGAAGAACTTAACGCCATGAACGAAGGCTATGAGTTCACTGGTTGGTATACCGATGAAGCATGCACAACAAAGTTTGACGTAAACAAGCCAATCAGTGAAGACACAACAATTTACGCAGGTTGGAAGGTATCTACAAAGGCAAGTTACACAGTCAACCATGTTGTTGTAAAAGATGGCGAAGAAACCACAATTGCCACTGTAACTGGCGTTGGCACTATCGGTCAGGATGTGAAAGTTTCTAAGCTTTCCGATGACGCTCTTGCTACCGCTGGCTACACAGGTTACTTAAGCGCAAGCGGGGCTTCGCAATTCATCAATCTTTCTGCTAAAGCTTCAGAAAACGTAGTTACATTCAGCTACAAGACTTTAGATGACTTAAAGTACACCGTTTCTTACACATACAACGGAAAAACTGTCTATGTTGAAAACGACGGCACAGCTTACGATTGCCCGTCAAGCTCAGCATTTAATGTATATCCAAATGATGACGCTCAAACTTGGCTTACACAAAATGGATACACGCTAAAGTCAAACTTCGTAAAGGTAAATCCTGGTGAAAACGCGGTGTTTGACCTTAACGCTACTGTTTACTCCATCACTTACAACCTTGATGGCGGCGCTTTTGCAGATGGCGTTACTGCTACAGCAACATATACTGCAGACATGGTTTCTGGCGGAAACACAATTACAATTCCTAACCCAGAGCTTACTGGCGCAACCTTTGCTGGCTGGACACTTTCAGAAGATACCTATAACAATAACAGCGCAACTCCAGCGGACACCTTTGCGGATAGCCCGCAAACAGATTTAGTTCTAGGCGAAGTTGACGGATACAAAACAGTTGGAAACTTAACGCTTAATGCAAACTGGAAGCAAAACGCTTATGTGTACATGCGTTTCGTGGACTCTGCAGGCAACACCATTAGCGCTTCTAGCGATGCTGAAGCAAACACAAAACTTGCAGAACGCTTTGGTTTGAAAGCCAATAGCAATGGCTGGTACACACTTGGTTATGAAACAGTTACTACAGACAAACGTGCGTCTTCCTACAATGCAGGCACTGTTATTAAAGAAGGCGAAGAACTTGATACTTACTTAGACGGCATTGGCTTTGATACCGACCGTTTGATTAAATACAGCGACAACGCGGGCTTTAGCAGCTATAACCTTTTGGTGTGGAAACAATTTAAGGCAGAAAATGGCGCTGCAGATTATGTTCCTGTTGGCACAAACACGTATCACTTAGACGGTGTAGTTTCTGTTTACACGGTGAAATACGTTGATGGCGTAGACGGCGAAGAAGTATTTGCAGACGTAATTGGCTACGGCGTTACGGGAGACGGTAACCCAACATTTGGTGATGACCCTGTTCGCCCTGGTTACACCTTTGATGGCTGGAAGAATTCTGCTGGCAACGTTCTTACAACAGAACAAGTAGAAGCTCTAAACATGAGTGGTGACGAAACCTACACTGCTCAGTGGACTGCAAACAAATATAGCGTAACTTATAGCGCAGAAGAAAATGGCAGTGTTACCAATACGGGCGATGCAGATTTGTTTGTGCTAGAAACAAGCGGAGTTACTGGGTCTACTGCTAAGGCAGAAGCAGGCTATAAACTTGACGGCTGGTACAAGGGCGACACAAGGGTAAGCACTGCAGATGAGCTTACTCCAGAAATGATAGCTTCTTATTTGAATTACCACATGAATGGTACTCAAAAGGAATATGAAGATACCGAATTTGTTGCCAAGTTTGTAAAAGACAGTGAGCAAACTCATCGCATTGGTTACACAGTTGAATACTACAAAGGCGGAGAACTTGTCCAGACAGATGAAGCTGTATATAGCACAGCTAATTGGATTGGTGAAGAAAATACCCTAAGCGTTGGGGAAGCAACAGGAACAGATGTACCTGGTTCCATTACAACAAGCGGCAAGTATCCTGGGTATCACCTTGCATCTTTAACACTAAACAAGTTTGCAATTGATGTTCCATTTGGCACATATACATTTACGCTAGATGCAAACGAAGCCTCAAGTGAAAGCAATGTATTTAAGGTATTCTACGTAGAAGACGCAAATGTAACTATTAATTATGTTGCAAATGAGGGTGGTACAGTTAACAACGCAAGTGAAACTTTGGCCCCTACAACAGGTGAAGCTAAAGGTTCTACCGCTGTTGCAAGTGCAGGTTATGTATTCGATTACTGGAGCACAGACGCAGAAGGCACAAACAAGATTGGCGAAGACAACCTATTTGTTCCTGAAAAGAGTGGCGGCGTTTATGAAGCTGCAACATACTATGCAAACTTCAAACTCAGCGAAGACAAACACACTGTAGCTTACGAAATTCACTACTTCAAACAAGACGCAAATGGCGAATACGCTGAAGTAACGGGCGATGCTGTTGAAAAGAAGACATCCGAAGAGCAGATTTTAACCCCTGCCACTATTGATGTCACGGAGACGCTTGATGAGAATAAATACGAAGGCTACACATTCGCTAAGGCAACACAAGCTAAAGACGGTGGCGAAGCTACAGAAATCAACGCATTCCCAAGCTCTTATACAAATAGCACGAAAGAAGCAGGAGAAGAATCCTATGTAATTAATTGCTA
>CAZRFO010000230.1:0-2702 GCA_964599515.1 uncultured Eggerthellaceae bacterium
CGACACAATGATTGTCTCGCTAACTGAGCCCTGGACTAAATTCATGACGTGTTAATTGCATGGTTATATTGATTATTTCTTTACGTGCGCTTGCACTCTTGTGACTATGAAACGTTCATGCGATGGCATTCCATTTTTGAAATGCGCTGCTTAGCTAAGCGTAGTCTTTTCTGTTGTGTTCATGATACTTCAATTGGTTTCAATTCCTGGGCTGTCTGGTGTGCATCTTTGCACTGAGTCTTGCATTTTGCTTTTGGTGTGGATAGTTATTGGTGTGGTGTTTTATACGAAACAAAAGCGGTTTTTTGATGACGAAAATTCTTAAGCTATAGCCTCTGCAAAACATTTGTTAGACTTGTTTAGAGTTTAAAGACGGAGGTAATTATGCTTAGAACAGTCATACAAATTGACGAGGACAAATGCACAGGTTGCGGGATTTGCGTTGACGCATGTCATGAAGGCGCTCTTGCTTTGGTTGATGGAAAAGCGCGCCTTATGCGCGATGATTTTTGCGACGGAATGGGAGATTGCCTTCCAGCTTGTCCAGCAGATGCAATTAGTTTTGTAGAGCGTGAGGCTGCAGCATATGATGAAGCTGCTGTAGAGGCTGCCAAAGCGGCACGTGCCGCAAAACAAGCGGCTGCAGGCGCTGAAGACGCAGCTGGTGCTGGCGAACGCGATGAGCACTTTGGAGGCTCACGCCTTGAAAACTGGCCATGCCAAATTAAACTTGCTCCAGTTCAGGCAGACTATTATCAAGGCGCAGACGTGTTAATAGCCGCAGATTGTACTGCTTATGCTCTATCAGATTTTCACGATAGGTATATGACTAACAAAGTAACGCTTATTGCTTGCCCAAAACTAGACGGCGTAGATTATTCAGAAAAGCTAACTCAAATTTTTGCACTGAACGATATTGCAAGTGTTACTTTGACTCGCATGGAAGTTCCTTGCTGCGGCGGGCTAGAGCGTGCAGTATGTATGGCTATTCAAAATTCTGGCAAGGATATTCCTTTACATGTTGACACAATTTCTTGCCACGGTGGATTTATTCTTTAATCGTCAAGATAAGCTTCAACAAAACTAAAAGCCGCCAAATTGGCGGCTTTTTAAGTTTCAGTTTGTTGATTAAGCTTGGCTGTTGGCTGCATGTAAAAACTGCAACCACAAATGTTAAGTGCGTGAATTACTCGCCGCCACCTTGCGGATCTGGGTCTTTGCATGTAATTGTGACTGTGCTGCCCTTTTGTGCTGACCCCATTGGTGAATAAGAAACAACAAGAGCGTTTTCTGATGTGGCGCCAGAAACACTTACGCTAAAGCCCGCACTCTCTAATGCGTGTTTAGCTTCGCTTATTGTATAGCCTTCAACGTTTGGAATTGATACCTGTGCTTTAGCTGGGTCTTCGCCTTCACTTACTGTAATTGTTACAGTGCCGCCTTTTTCAAGTTTGCCGCCGCTAGGGGACTGGCTTATTACATTTCCAGCGGAAACTGAATCGCTGTAGCTTGTTTTTACGTTAACTTTAAAGCCTAAACCTTCAAGTTCTGAACTTGCTTCGCTCTTTGTTTTGCCAGTTACATCTGGTACCTGAATGTTTTCTTCACCCAATGAAAGAATATATTCAACAGAGCTGCCTTTTTTGACTGTTTCTCCTGCTGCAGGGCTTTGTGACATAACTTTGTTTACTTCAACTTCTGAAGAATATTCTGCTGTTCCAGACTGAGCCGTGAGTCCAAGTTCAGACAAAGCATCTTGTGCTTCTTTGGCAGTTTTACCTTTAAGGTCTGGCACAACTACTTCTTCGGCTCCAAGAGAAACTACTAAGTTAACCTTTGAACCAATGGCACTAGACTTACCACCAGCAGGGTCTTGACTTATTACTGTGCCGCTTTCAACGCCTGTGTTGTTGTATGACTTGTCAATCGCACCAAGTTCAAAACCGGCTTCTTTAAGTACCTTTGTTGCTTGTGCGGCTGTCATGCCTGTTACATCTGGAACTTCTGCCATTTCTGCATCTGTGGATGTACATCCGCGAACAGCAAATATTACAGCTACGATGATGACGATAAGCGCAACAACGCCTGCTATGATTGCAGTCCTGCGTGTAATTTCTTTTTGAGTTGCAACTTCTTCATCTTCTTCATGTGTCGAACGATACCTTGTTTGCATGTTTGAGTTGCCATTGCGAGAATGTGCTGCGCTGCCATTGCGGCTTCCAGCTGGCATAACTGCTGTCATCCCTGGCGATGCGGCTGCACCAATACCGGCAGCAGCAGCACCCGCACCAATGACTGTTGTTTCTGCAGCAGATACTCCAGAGCCTATTACTGTTGTAGCTCCTGCTTTTCTTCCAGCAAGAAACTCATTTAGTGCCGCACGCATTTCTGCTGCACTAGCATAACGTTTGCGTGGGTCTTTTTGCATAGCGCGAACAATGATGGTTTCAAGTCTTGGGTCTATGTTTGGATTTACATCTCCGGGAAGTGGAGCCTCGTTTTTAACTTGCATTGTGGCAACGCTTACAGCATCTGGCCCATCAAATGGAAGCTTGCCTGTAGCTGCTTCGTATAACACAATACCTAGTGAATAAATATCGCTTGCTGCGGTGAGTTCTTTGCCTTGTGCTTGTTCAGGAGAAATATAGTGAGCAGTGCCAAGAACTGTTGAACTTTGTGCCTCTAGGGAATTTTTTGCCTTA
>CAZRFO010000231.1:0-2679 GCA_964599515.1 uncultured Eggerthellaceae bacterium
CATAAAGTTGAATGGCTTGTGCGTACAAACACTCGCTACATTGGCGATAAGCTTTACGTTTGCGCCATTGAAGAGCATGACGCAGAGTGTGAGTCAACAACCGCCAATGTAGACACGTGCAATACAGCTATTAGTAATGCGGCTGCCAGCAATAATGAAATATCGGCAGAAATTACAGAGATTGTTGGAGTCGCTCAAAACTCCATGGCGGCTGAGCTTGCGATATTAAAAAGACTTTGTGCTGGCAAACCACTTATGCTTAAAGGGCAGACCTTGAACTCAGAGGCCCGCTGTGCTTTGCATGTTACGCTGCGTGCGCTATTAGAGAAGGCATTTGCCTATAGAGAAGCAAAACGAAAAGAGGGTGTACAGAAGACTGCTAAGCAAGGGAGGGGCGCTGGTAGAAAACGCAAAGCAATTGATATGATTGTGCTAGCAGAAACACTTGAAATGTATGAGGCTGGCACGCTTGATGTGTTAGCTGCTACAAAACGGCTTGGTATAAGCAAAGCAACCTTTTATAGACGCTTAAGGGAACGAAGGGAACAGAAAAATCAAACGGGGTAGTGATAAATGATATAAACATGCAATAAAGTAGTGTCCACAAGAAAAATGATAGGTTTTTCTTAAGGTTGTAATTCGGCGGCTCGGGTGAGCCTCCGAATCGCTTGACGCTGTGAAGCAGATCCGTCCCCTGTTCACGCCTTGCGCTGTGGTTGGTTCTTGCGTTTTGAATAATAACCAATTGCTTATTGCTCTATTAATCCTGACATGAAGACTGGCATATAGAGCACATTTTTGTCGTGGAAAAGATTACATTCCGCAAGTACTATTGCGCGGTCAATTCCGTAACCTTTTGTGGCAAGTGCATTGTCAAGTGCCGCATGCGACTTAAATCTTTTGCCGGATTTAACTTCAATGGCAAGTATGTCTCCATCAAGTGTTTCTTCCACAAAATCAAGCTCGCCAACCTTTTTTGAAGCGAAATAACGCAATTTAAATCCGCGAGCCTTTAATTCCTGAGCAACAAAACTTTCATATGCGGCGCCCATGTTCATATCAAATGGATTTTCCGCTTTGCCATCAAAAACTCCTTGAGCAACCTTCTTGGAATAACATGACATAAGCATTCCAGTGTCAAGGTAAAACAATTTGAAAAGATTGCGCTGTTCAGAAACTAAAAGCGGAGCCACTGGCGCGTTCACGTTATATACAGGAAGTGCAACGCCTGCTTCAGAAAGCCAAAGGAAATTGTCTGTTACCTGGGAAAACCGCTTGACCCCTTCTATGGAAGAGAGCTTAAAACGCTTATTTTTTGAACCGAGTTCGCTTGGAACTAAGTCGTATATGTCGCGAATGATTAATCTAAGCTCTTGTGGCGCGTATTTCGCAATATCATCGCGGTATAGCGAATGAATGTCGCTATGAATTTTTCTTACTTCATCAATATTTCGGGTAGCCAAAAAAGCATTTACGGCATCGGGCATTCCGCCAATCACTACATACTGATGGAAGAGGCTTAGCAAGCGATCATAAAGGTAATCGGGAAGTTCTTTTTCCTGGGTAAAACAATCTCTCAAAATATCAAATACAGCAGCGCTAAGCCCATTGGCCCAACAGAATTCTTCAAAATCAAGGGGAAACATCTGAACTTGTTCAACGTATCCAACAGGTAAAGAATCAATGCCTTCGATTTCCACACCCAGCAAAGAGCCGGTAAGGATATAGCGAAAGTCGTTGCGTTGTACCAGATACTTAATAAACGTTACTATGTTTGGGCATCGTTGAACTTCATCAATAACAACAACAGTTGATCCAGCAACCATAGGCTCCGTTGCTGCAATTGATATGCGCATTAAAAGGTCATCGGCGCTTTTTGCTGCCAAAAATGAATCTCTTACTGATTTGTTAGCTATCAGGTCAAAACTTACAACATGTTCGAACGCTTCATTTGCGAAGGCGTTAACCAAGTATGATTTTCCAACTTGTCTGGCTCCTTTTACCAGCAATGCTTTGTTAGGCGAAAGGGCAAGCCATGATTCAAATTGCTTTTTTGCTTTTCTTTCTAACATTGAAGAGCTCCTTATTGCGTTTAGTTGTAGTGGTGAGATATATTTCCGCGTGAATACTTACGACGTATAATGCGTCTTTATTGAATCTGCGTCATGTGGCATGACACTTTTCCGTATCAAAACTTTGTCTATTCTAACACTTTTCCGTATTCTATATTAGTCAATTTTAACACTTTTCCGTATTATACGGATGCACGCGTAAAAAGAGTTTTGCGCTAGTTGCACTAGTCAAGTTTCGTAAACACGGAAAATATCGAATGAGTTTTTCGGAAAATGTCGAATGAGTTTTTCGGATTTTATCGATTCGAACGCAAAATTGCTGTTCAATCGTGTATTATGCGCTTGTGAAACAGAGACGACAGGATTATTAAAATGGTTGAATTTTCTCTACCTAACCAAGACAGCTATATTCCGCGTATATATGCTTATCAAGCGGAAGAGGGAATTTACGTTATACCTATTAGAACGCTCGGAGCATAGTTTTCTTATCAGGAACCAAAAACCCACCGGGGCGCAATGCCTCGGTGGGTTCTTCTTAGACGCTTCGCAGCATCGAGAAATTGCGGCGTTTGTTAAAACGCCGCAATCAATTAAGCTTCGGTGGTTG
>CAZRFO010000232.1:0-2668 GCA_964599515.1 uncultured Eggerthellaceae bacterium
CGCACTTAACCGTTACATTCAAGCTGCTCATTCCGCTCATTTTTTAGGCAGCTAATTTCTTTTCGATGACGTCTTTGAGCGCTTCAGATTTAGGCAATTTATAGCATTGCCATACGGCACGGGCAGCACAAACAATGCAAATGGCGCCAATAAGGTGAAACTGCCAGCAAGCAAGCGGTGGCACAAATGTTGCGAAAAGCCCTATGCCTGCAGGCGCAAATGTGAAACAGGTACCAAGAAGCGTCATCCACGCAAGGAATTTGGCACCACGCTTGACCTCGCTGTATTCGTCATTACGACGATGCACCATCAGCGCAAGGGTAGTGTTGGTCGACATCATCAGAAACAGGCAGAATGGGTCACCCACTACTTCGCGCAAGGCAACAAACAAAGCTAGACCAATAAGATAGCCCGCCACACCGCGAACACACGCATAGCGCAGCGTTACTTCCTTGCCGTGTGTGAACCGTCCAAAAATCTCCTGGCGTTCGTATTTAACAGCGCGATAGAACGTGTAGAGCTCTATGCAAACAAAAAGCATGCATGCCACGCACATGACCTCATACATCCAAAACTTCACCTGGAAAAACCACATGGGAAAGCAGATGAAGGCAAAGGTCACGTCGTGACCGAAATACCAGCAATGTTGCCAGAAATAAAACGGGCAGCTGCCGTTTTTGATTTGCATCCAAACGCTTGTGAGGTATTGCGCAAACCCAAACCCATAGGTAACAAGCGCCGCAATCACGAATAAGTTCGGATCGGCTGTGATAAGAGATATTCCTTCTTCAATGCTGTACATAGGGCCTCCCTTTCCCAAGTTAATGTGCGTTTGTATCACGCTGCATTTCCTTAACGCGTATAGTATTCACATTTCCTATACATGTCAAGTATTCATTTTGCTATAATGCGCATCTAGACGAAGGCGAAAAAGGAGACCTATGGCACGCCCGCAAAACGAACAGCTTAAAGCGCGCATCACAGCAGCTGTGGAGCGCCAATTCCTCGAACACGGATACCACGAAACCTCGTATAGAAGCATCGCCGAGGAATGCGGAATCAGCCGCAACCTTGTCCAGTACCACTTCCCCAAAAAAGAAAAACTCGCCGAGGCCTTTATGGAGTCTCTGCTTAAGAAAAGCATGCTTGAACTTGGATTTAGCGATGAAGATTTACGCGGCGATTTCAAGAAGGTCAAAGCTGTAGGCGTGCGCTATTTCGAAACATTGATGGCGAGCAGCGGGTCTAGGCAGTTCCTGCAAGATGTACTGTCAAGCCGCGATATGACCGATGACATCTTAGCCTTCAACATGGATTGGGCTTTAGGAGCCGTAGGCATAACGCCAGTTGTGAAGAAAAACGTACAGCGAAGCATCGTGGTGCACATGGGCGGCTTCTATGAACTTTTATATTGGGCACTGCGACATGAAGAAGAAATCAACTTGGAGCGTGAACTTGGGATTGTAGTTGATGCCTTTGAGGAAGCCCTTGCTCGCACGGACTAAGCAATAAAGGCTTGAGGTTTCAGAAGAGATTAAACAGGGATTTGAACAGGCTTATATTTCCATTAAAACAGAGCTTGCAAACAACAGCGACATTTACGTTGTTATTATTTGCGATAGCGTTCTCTATGAAAGGCCGAAAAACATCTTCATAAGTTAAAAAGGCACCAGTATCTATTCCATCTTGCCACTCAACATACGCTTTGAAGTCTTCCGTTAGTTCAGGAAAAGCCTCAAGCAGCATTTCATTTAAAGTTTGTTCCTTCATTTGAATCTCATAGTGCGCTAGGCAAATCTGCCTTTAGTTTATAACAATAGTCGGTTTAAATGACCAGGGTTTTTGTTTCAACACGCCTGCGTATTTGTACGTTGGACACTTAAAATACAACGCGCAAATACCATTCATACTGAAAATTTTTGCGGTTTTCTGCAGAAATTACCAATGCGAACGCCTTAGATGGGCAACAAAAGACTATAATCCTACTAAAATTTTTTGCAGTATTCCGCAAATATTTTCAGTCAGGATGGCTGGAACGAATATGTGGTCTATGGCGGAATTCCTCTTGTGCTTGAGTTTAATACATCAGATCAAAAGATAACGTTTTTAAAATCTCTTTTTGAAGAAACATATATTACAGATATTGTTGGGCGCCACAACATTAAAAATGTTGCTGAATTTAAAGACCTTATTAACATTCTTTCTTCTTCCATTGGTTCCTTAACCAATCCTAGTAAGTTGTCAGCTACCTTCCAAACAGTAAAGAAAAAGAAAATCAGTGTTACAACCATCAATAACTACATTGATTATCTTTGCGAATCTTTTTTGATTGACTTTACACACCGGTTTGACGTAAAAGGGAAAAAGTACATCAACACGCCACTAAAGTATTACTTCACTGACCTGGGACTTCGCAATGCAAGACTAAATTTTAGACAAATTGAAGAAACGCATAGCATGGAAAACATAATTTTTAACGAACTTAAAATGCGCGGGTTTAATGTTGATGTTGGTGTTGTTACTCAATATGGCGTAAATGAAAACGGTAACAGCATTCGCAAACAACTAGAGATTGACTTTGTGTGCAATAAAGGGTCAAAGCGTTATTATATCCAGTCTGCTTATGCGATTCCAGACAACGAGAAAATAGAGCAAGAACAACGCTCTC
>CAZRFO010000233.1:0-2591 GCA_964599515.1 uncultured Eggerthellaceae bacterium
TCTATTATGACTACTTGCGAAGGAACATCTTCAGCCTCTGCTTCGCCTTTCGCTTTAGCGAATACACCATAAGCGCTCTCGATTGCTGTAGTTACAGCACCAGAAATACTAGGCGTATCAAGTGAACTTCCAGCCAAAATAGGAGCAATCAAATTAACGCCAGCGCTTTCTAATTCACGCGCATAGTCACTTGAACGGAAATACGGGTTCACAACATCAAAATCCACCAAGGTAACGTGAACACCACGCGATGCTAAGTCATATGCCCAGTTCAAGGCAAAATTTGTCTTACCAACACCGTAGTGTCCAACTATAACATTTACTGCTTTTGGTGTGATTTCCATTTTTACTTTCGCACCTTTGTTTAGCTTTCGTCTTTTTCACGAATTGCCGCACGGCGGATTTTCCCATTTACAGTCTTTGGCAACTCAGCCACATATTCAATGATGCGCGGATACTTATATGGGGCAGTTTTTGTCTTAACCCAAACTTGCAGTTCTTTTGTGAGTTCTTCGCTTGCTTCAAAACCACTAGCTAAAACAATTGTTGCCTTGACAGCTTTGCCACGCAGTGGGTCTGGAACGCCAGTTACAGCGCACTCAAGAACGGCATCGTGCTCAAGCAAAACGCTTTCAATCTCAAAAGGCCCAATTCGGTACCCGCTAGATTTAATAACGTCATCATTTCTACCAACATACCAGAAATACCCGTCTTCATCTTTCCAAGCTGTATCTCCTGTGTGATACCAGCCGTCATGCATTGCATCTGCAGTTTTTTCAGGATTTCTGTAATACTCAAGCATAATTCCTGCTGCTTTAGAAGATACATTTATGCAAATTTCACCAGTTTGGCCAACTTCGCATTCTTTGCCTTCCGCATTCAGAATGCGCGTGTCATACATTGGCGTTGGTTTTCCCATAGAGCCAGACCTTGGAGTAGAACCAGTGATATTAGCAATGGTCAACGGAGTTTCTGTTTGACCAAAGCCTTCATAGATTGTAAGGCCTGTATGCTCAAGCCAGAAATCGAAGAGGTCAGGGTTTAGGGCTTCCCCTGCTGTTGTTGAATATTGCAAGCTAGATAAGTCGAAAGAATCAACGTCTACCTGCGCAAACATTCTGTACATTGTAGGCGGGCAGCACATTGTTGTCACTTGATACTTTGAAACAAGTCCAAGCAATTCTTCTGCACTAAAGCGGTCATAATCATAAGTAAGCACTGCTGCTTCCATGAGCCACTGTCCGTAATACTTGCCCCATACAGCCTTACCCCAGCCGGTATCTGCAATTGTAAAATGAAGACCATCAGGCACAACATTGTGCCAATGTTTTGCAGTCATCAAATGGGCAACTGCATATTCGCTATCGTGCAAAACCATTTTAGGGTTACCGGATGTGCCAGAAGAAAAATACATGAGCATTGGGTCTGTAACTTTTGTTTCAACACGAGCAAATTCAGTGCTTGCTGCGCGCACGCCAGTGTTGAAGTCTGCCCAACCTTCTCGGTTTACTGGAGCAGCGCAAATTCCTTGTTCACCAGAAAGAGCAGCGCCTAAAAGTTGCCCATCTTCAATGATAAATTCGCCCTGCTCGTCACGCTTGGTCAATCCGCCGCCTGCTCCATTTACAAGAATACGGCTTTCAACGCTTGGACAATTGTCTATAACCGCGTCAACTACACTTGCAATTTGACCAACATTTGTGCAGATGACGGACTTAATGCTTGCCTCTTTTATGCGATATTCAAGGTCGTGTTCCTTTAGCATAAACGTAGCTGGAACCATCACAGCACCAAGTTTTGCAAGCGCCGTTGCAACAAACCAAAATTGGTAGTGCCTTCGCAAAATAACTAGTACGAAATCGCCCTTTTTGATGCCTTGTTCAGATAAAAAGTTGGCTGTTTTATTTGACCAATCCATCATATCTTTGAAGCTAAAGGTGTGTTCTTCTCCTTCTGGATTGCACCACACCATTGCTCGTCTATCTGGGTCATTTGCGCCAATATCGTCTACTACGTCATAACCAAAATTAAAAGTTTCAGGTGCTGTAACTTTAAGCCATTTAAGTGTTCCGTCTTCGTTATAGGTTTCTTCAACAAATTTTTGATGTATGTTTCTCATCGTCTTTCTTTCCGTATTTCAATTAGCAGATTTTGTTTCAATTATTTACATAACGCGTGGCACATCTGTTGAGCTTTCGCCATAAAACAAATGTGCCTACATAATTGCTGGGTCATCTGCCTTTAGAATTATTGCAAGAAAAACGCAAGGTTGACCATCTATAGCTATCATGCCATGGCCTCTGCCAGAGTCATAAAGAAGGCAATCTCCAGGTTCAAGCTCTTCAATGTGATGTTCATATGCAAAGCGAAGTTTTCCAGAAATTACAAAGTCAAATTCTTGTCCAGCATGATGTGAAAGGTGAATTGGTTTGTCTTGCTCTTCTTCAACATACGGAGCGGTAACTAAAAATGGCTCGCAAAGTTTATTTTTAAAGTAAGGAGCCTTGTGCAAGTATTCAAATCCTGCGCGGCGCTTAATAGATAGGCCTTCTTTTGCTTTCACGAATGAATAGCCACTTAGGTGCGGGCTT
>CAZRFO010000234.1:0-2591 GCA_964599515.1 uncultured Eggerthellaceae bacterium
CAATATTAAAATAATGACCTGTGAGGAAATAATAGCCTGTGTGCAACGAATGCATGAGGAGGGTCGCTGCTAACAAATGGGCTTATTCGGAAAAAAGCATAAGACAGCCGGCTTTATCAAGCATGGAACAGCAGGGACATCCAACGAAATATCGTTTAGCGTCTTAGACAGTATGTCAACAAATGCTGGAACGCAGGCACCCGGCAGTGCAAAAACGCCACTTGGGCAGCTTGAACTTTTTACGCTTTCTGACAAAAAAGAAAGCGCTGGTCCTAACAACGTTGCGCAAATTGGAGACGAAGATGCTCAAGCTCCAAAAGGCAAAGCCCAAAAAAGCATTGAGCGTTCTGCAGAAGATGAAATTAAAACAAGAAAACGCAAGCGCAGGCTCAGCAAAATTGCGTTTGCGTGTGCCGCGGTTGCCGCAGTTGGGCTGCTTGTTTTTGCTGTTTATAGCTATGTTATGAAAGACATAGCAACCAATCAAACCTACGAGGGCATTCTTAAACAGGCGCTTGAAGAAATTCAACTGGCCGATGAAACACTTTCAGTAATGGATTCTTCTTTTAGCGATCTTTTGTCAGAAGAATCTATGACAAACATGGAAACCGCGGAAGCTGGTTTTTCTGAATGCGAAAAACACCTTGAACAAGCACAAGCGTGTGCAACGCGTGCAGCAAAAAATTTCACAAGCTCAAATGAAAAAGAAGTTTCTGCCCAGGCGCAAAATTCCATAAGCGCTAGGCAAGAGATGATGGACATAGGAAAGCAAATCATAGACTTAACTCAAGAAGCAAGCCAAGCCATAGAATACATGGAAAGCGCGTGGGATTCTATGATATTGGCAGATTCGCACATTCGCACTGCCATTCAAACTGTTTCAAGCTTAGAGGCAGGCGCTGTTTCTGCGGCGCAGTCGGAACTCAATTCTGCGAAAACGTGTTTTTCCGATGCGCAATCGTATTATACGAACGTTGAGAACACTTATCCGGATGAGGATTTTTCGCTTTACGACAACTATATTGAGGCAAGACTTGTTGCCATAGGGTATTTGCAAGCAGCACTTACCGCCGTGAGCGATGAAGACACAGAAACTGCAGCTGCGCAAATGGAAGAATACAATGCCGCCGATGCAAACGCAACAAGCATTGCTTCTGGTATGCCAACTGATGTGGCACAGCCAATACGGAATATTCTTACAAAGAACCTTGAACCGCTTAGTGAAAGCTATTCTAATGCCTGTTCGCAGGCTGCAAAAGCCGACTATGTGTTAAGGAATTATATAAATAACAACTAATCAGCCAAAATGTAATATACTTTTGCCTATATATGCCCAGAAACAATGTATACGCGGCATTGCGTAGACGTGGAAAGAGAAGGCAATTTATGGCCGAAATGATGGATACCATATCCTATTTAGCAGGTGAGATTGGACCTCGCCCTGCTGGTTCTGAAGAAGAACAGCAAGCGGCGCTTTATTTAGAAGAACAGTTTAAAGACGCTGGTCTGGAAACAGAAGTAGAAGAATTTACAGATGCGATTTCTACAAGTAAGACCACGATAATTTGCTCAGCAGTTATTGTTGTAGTGTCAATTTTGGCGCTTATCACATCAATTTTGATGATTCCAGCACTAATACTTAGCATTATCTGCGCAGTGATGATGGTGCTTGAAGATTTAAACAAACCAGTTGCATCTAAAGTTCTAGACAAAGGCATCAGCCAAAATGTTGTTGCAAAATATGTGCCAGACGCGGCACGCGGGCGTTCTGGAAGGTCCCGCAAGATTATTTTAGTTGCGCGCTACGATAGCGGCAATAATCACCCGGAATTAAATGGTCCGCTTGCAAACGCCTTGCCAATTTTTGAAAAAGGTGCACGCATTTCAATGTTGGCTATACCTGTGATTCTGCTCATCAAAGCACTGTTTCTTTTGCATTCCACAAGCGTTATTGCAATACTTTTTAACATTTTGTTGGTTGTTGCAATTGTGTTTGTGGCACTTTCTCTTATAGCAAAATTGATGCAAAAAGGCGCAGGTTTAAATGACGGCGCAGTAAATAATGCATCTGGTGTGGCTGTTTTAGTGGAAACAGCAAAGCGCGTGGCGGAAGGTGCGCAAGCGTACGGTTCTGGTGCTGGCGCTGCGGGGGATGGCGCTGGGTACCCAGTAATTCATGGAGCCGAAGAAGCGTATGCGCAAGGTGTTGTTCCAGATGGAACGCAACTTAGCTACGAACAAAGTGGTTTGCGTTCTGGGCAAGCTAGTGGTTCGTATGACATTAGCAACCAAGATTCAGAAGAGGCTAGGCTGCTTGCGGCAAAGGCTGCAATATCGGCGTTAACCGGAAGAGAAGTGCCTCAGACTATTTCACTTTCATTTGGCGAAGATAAACCAGGCGTTGGCGCAGAGAGCGACTTTGCTGGTAGTGCTGCTGGAGTTGCCGGTGCGGCTGGGGCTGCTTACGGCATGGCTGGCGAAGGCGCTGCTTACGGCATGGCTGGCACAGGTGCCGGTATGGCGGGGGCAGGCGCAGCGGGTGTTGTTGCCGGTGCTGGTGCTGTTGCCGGTGCGGCGTTTGCAAACGCTGG
>CAZRFO010000235.1:0-2558 GCA_964599515.1 uncultured Eggerthellaceae bacterium
CTAGCCGCATCCATTGTTATTGCATCAATATTTACCGTAGTTACAATTTTTGGCAACGTGTTCCCAGGCAGGATATTTATATACGTCTTGCTTGCCGCAGGAGCAATATCCGGAATAACATGCGCAATCTACACGGGAGTTTTGTTTAGCAGCCTAGCATCCGTGCTTTTTTGGAAAACACCTCTTTTGCCAATATTGTTTACTAGTTCATCTTTGTCGTGCGGAATTGCTTGCATGTTTTTTGTTGGAGCGTTTACAGAAGCAAGGCAGCCAGTAATAACACCACTTGAAAACCTTGCCCGCATTGACAGATTAATTATCCTAATAGAGCTGGTTGCAATAACCTTTTATCTTTTGTGGGCGTGGTTTGACGCAGGAACAAATGCTTCGGCATCTGGGCTAATAAAAGGCGAATTATCCTGGATATTTTGGGTATGCATAGTAGCAATTGGTTTAGTCTTGCCTTTTGTGATGGAAAAATTCATCACATACGGAAACTATCGCTCGCAGCTTATTTGGATAGCAACAGCCATATTATTTGGCGGTTTGATTTTGCGGTTTTGTTTTGTTGAAGCTGGTATGTATGATGTCACGCAAACAAGCGGGCTTGCAAGCGGATTGGTTGGAGGTTTGATGTCGTAAGTTGTACTGCAAACACAACAAGCAACATCAATGTTTGTAAATAGATTGGCTAGAAATTTGATGGTGTAACGTATAATTTACAACAAAGAAAATAGTACAGTTCAGGAACTTTCGCCTGATAATAGCGTAGTAACAATTTATTAGGAAGTACATATGAAGAAAAGAAACAAAGATAGAGCAAGAAACGATATACCTTACGAATACACAGATAAGGAAGCAGAAATTCGCGCAGCTACAAGCTATGTGCCAAGAAAGTCTTCAAGGAATGGCGCGACTATTTTCAACATCGCCGTTTTTGTTTTAGCCTTTGTCATAGTTGCTGCCATATGGACACTTGTAACCGGAAACATAAATCTTGTTGGATTTGTGGTATCGCTTTTGATTGCACTTTTGGCAATTTCTGCAACGCACGTTGCTCTTGACTGGGAAAAGGTTGTGATCTTGCGCTTTGGTAAAGTTAACCGAGTTGCAGGCCCTGGGCTTTATTTCACTATCCCAATTATCGAACACGGCACAATACGCGTTGACCAGCGCGTTATAGCTTCTCCATTTTACGCAGAACGAACACTTACAGCAGACTTGGTCCCTGTAAACATAGACGCCGTTTTATTCTGGATGGTATGGGACGCCAAAAAAGCATGCACAGAAGTTGAAGATTACTATTCATCTGTGGCATTTTTAGCGCAAACCGCAATGCGCGAAGCTGTAGGGCGCTCCGAACTTGCAGAGGTAGCACTTCGCCGTGACCAACTTGATGCAGAAATCAAGGAAGACATTGAACACGAAGCCGCCAACTGGGGCGTAGACATTATTTCTGTAAAAGTGCGCGACATTGTAATTCCGTCAGAACTTCAAGAAGTTATGAGTCTTGAAGCGCAAGCAGACCGCGAACGAAGCGCTAGAGCATCTGTTGCAAGCGTAGAAGCAGATGTTGCTTCAATGTTAAAGGAAGCAGCAGAAATATACGGAGATACAGATGCAGCGTTTAAGTTGCGTACAATGCTCATGCAATACGAAACAGTAAAAAGTTCTGGTGGTTCAGTTGTAACTGTTCCAACGGCCGTAAGTGATGGGTTTGTAAAAGAAAAACTTGGATAACAGCAAATTTTAGATAAAAGCAGTAGGTAAGAAATGAACTCTTTAAAAGATTTTGAAATTGACTACGCTGGCGGTTTGCCCGTTTGGATACAGATAAAAAATAGAATTGCATATTTAATTGGCTCAGGCTCTTTTAAAGAAGGAGACCAGCTTCCTACTGTGCGCGGATTAGCCGCAGAACTTGACATAAGCTATAACACCGTAAACCGTGCATATATGGATTTGGAACGCGAAGGATACATTGCTACCAGAAAAGGCCGTGGCACTTTTGTTGCGGCAAGGCGCGCCATTGGTGCAGACCATGCGGCAGATAGTCCAATTGAGCTTGTAATTGACGACATGATACGAGCATGCTCTAACGCTGGACTTGCAGACGATGACATAGTTGCCATGGTACAAGCCCGTCTAGCTCATAGAAAGATTTAATCTGTCACAAACGCGTTCGCCCAAAAAACACTCTTAAATAGAAAACTTGTACAAAGGCGCCGTTATACTACAAACAAACGTTTTCTATAAGAGAAAAGAATCAACTATGATAGAAATTCTTTGGCACGGGCGCGGAGGTCAAGGTGCATTTACAGCAGCCCGCTTGCTTGGCGCGGCAGCATCGCTTAGCGAAGGAAAATTTTCCCTAGCCTTCCCAAGCTTTGGCCCAGAGCGTCGCGGTGCACCTATGCGCGCGTTCACCAAAATTGATACCAAACCAATTGGCAACAGAAGCGCTATTGCAAAAGCAGATTACGTAGTTTACTTGGACAGCACGCTTTTTAGCACCGGCTGGGAAGCAGAAATTAAAGACGGCGGGTTGGTGTTGGTAA
>CAZRFO010000236.1:0-2523 GCA_964599515.1 uncultured Eggerthellaceae bacterium
GCTAACCGCGTTTTAAGCAAAGAATCCTTGTTGTTCGCTATCGTTGTAATGTTCTCCTAAAAGTTTTTCTGCATAAGCAATTTTTACGCAACAAATAAATACATCTAGTGCAACAGAAAGTTCGTCAATTGGTGGCATTGTTGGTGCAATGCGAATATTTGAGTCTTTAGGGTCTTTTCCGTAAGGCCAAGTTGCTCCGGCTCCTGTTAAAACCACACCTGCTTCTTTTGCAAGGTTTACAATTCTAGTTGCAGTATGCGTTGGTGCATTAAATGAAACAAAGTATCCGCCACGTGGATTTGTCCAGCTAGCTTCTCCAACTTCTTTCAGCCCTGTTCCAAGCTTTTCTTGTACAAGTTCAAATTTTGGACGAAGAATTGCAGCATGTTTTGCCATATGTTCTTCTATGCCTTTTGCGTCTTTTAAGAAGCGTGCATGACGCAACTGATTAATCTTGTCAAAGCCTATGGTTTGTAACGTAAGATGCGCAAGTTCGTCTGCCAGGTTTCTTGGGCTTGTGGCAATTGCAGCAATTCCCGCGCCAGAAAAAGTGACTTTTGAAGTTGATGCAAACTTGTAATATCTGTTTGGATGACCGGCTTCATTGCAGGCTTTTTCTATGTCTAGCAATTTGTCTTGCTTGTCTTTTCCATACAAGTGATGCACGCTATATGCGTTATCCCAGAAAATTCGGAAGTCATCTGCAGCACAACCCATTCTTGCAAGGCGTCTTACAACTTCATCTGAATATGTTATGCCGCTTGGGTTTGAATACTTTGGAACACACCACATGCCTTTAATTGTGGCATCGTTTGCAACAAGCGCTTCAACCTTATCCATATCTGGGCCGTCTTCGTTTAACGGCACAGGAATCATGTCTATGTCAAATTCTTCGCATATTGCAAAGTGTCTATCATAGCCTGGAACTGGGCAAATCCACTTAATTCCGTGTTGGTAAGAACTCCATGGCTTTCCGTCTCCAACACCAAAACGCATAATGCGTGAAAGCGTGTCATACATTGCAAGTAGGGAAGAGTTGCCATATATAAAAACGTTTTCTGGCTCTGTATCAAGCATTACAGCCATCAGCCGTTTTGCTTCAGGCAGTCCGTCTAAAATTCCGTAGTTTCTGCAATCTGTGCCGTCTTCGCTTATACAATCTGCTGCTGTTTGAATGTTTGTAAGCATTGGAGTGCTTAAGTCAAATTGTGCAGATTCTGGCTTGCCGCGTGCCATGTTCAATTGCAAATCTTTAGCCTTAAATGCATCATATTCCTTATGTAGACGCTTTAACTCTTCCTTTAATTGTTTGCGTGTCATGTTTTCGTATGCTGTCATTTATGCCTCCTTACAATTTGTGTGCCTACATTATAAAAAGCTTTTATGTTTCAAATTAGTGAATTCTTGCAAACTACACTCAAGCGTTTTGTTTTGATGAATTTATGCACTGCATTTACCTGTAGTCAAGATACTCTATAAATCTGCGAAGTGCTGCACTTGATGTTTCTTGCCCTCTAAAAACTAAAGCAATGTCTCTATATGCTGGTTTATCAAGGCTTTTAGTAACAATATTGTATGGGCATCTTCGCAAAATCATTTCTGTTAAAATGCTTATGCCTAAGCCTTTTTCTACCATTGCCATAATTGCGTAGTCATCCCATGTTGTAAATCTTATACGTGGGGAAACCCCGTTTTTCTCCAGGATTTCTGCAACTTCTGCCTTTGCTCCTTTTTCAAGAAGCATGAATGGCTCATTTGTTAACTCTTTAACAGGGAAGGTGTCAAGACTTGCTAGTGGGTGGTCTGGCGGCATTACGACCATGAGTTCATCCCTTTCTAGAAATATTGCTTCAAGGCTTGGGTCAACTGGTAGGGGAAGAAACCCACAATCTACGCTTCCATTTAAAACCCAGTCTTGAATTTCTGTGTAATCACCAAGCATTAGCTCGTAGTCTACGTTTGGGTATTTCTTTTGAAACTCTGCAATTATGTTTGGAAGCCAAAGACTTGCAGCGCTTGAAAATGTTCCAATGCGAATTAACCCAGATTCTACGCCGTTTAGCTCGTCTACTTCCATTTGTAATTTTGCATATTCTTCGCAAAGAGAACGAGTATAAGGCAACATTTTTGTACCGTCAGATGTAAGTTTAATTCCGCTTTTGTTTCTCTCTAATAAGTTGATGCCCCAATCTTTTTCTAAGTCTGCAATCATCCTAGAAATCCCAGATTGGGAGTAGTTTAGTGCTTGTGCCGCCTTGCTAAAACTGCCAAGTTCAACTGTTTTTACAAACGCAATGTATTTTTGTAAATTAGCTTCCATCTTATGTCCTTAAATTTGCCTTCAATTATTATGTATGCAAAAAGCTCATGCAAGCAATGCAAAATATTCGCTTTCGTAATATTAAAACTTCTGATATAACTTGAAAACGCAAATTTTTAGAAATTGTGATATTCACGACTTTTGATTACGCATTAAATGGACAAAATCGTTTGAGGGAACAAGATGGATAGAAGTACGGTTGA
>CAZRFO010000237.1:0-2508 GCA_964599515.1 uncultured Eggerthellaceae bacterium
GGAGTACGTGAAACCTTAAACTACGGGCACACATATGGGCATGCCTTAGAGTGCTTAACTGGATATTCAACTTATACTCACGGTGAAGGTGTTGCAGAAGGTATGCGCTTTGCAGCGCTTCTTGCGCAGCGTCTTGGAATGCTAGATGCAGATGTAGCAAACGCGCAAAACGATTTGCTTGATGAACTGGGACTTTGTGAACTTTCTTGGACCGCAACACCTGAAGATGTTTTGCACGCCATGAAGGGTGACAAAAAAGTTCGCGCTGGTGCGCTTCGCTTTGTTTTACCAAAAGACATTGGGGAATGTATAACTTGTAGCGTTGCAGATAACACTGTACATGAAGCGCTACAGGATTTCTTTGCAAGTAAGAAAGCTTAAACTCAATAGCGTTTAAAGATAAGAACATTTGAAAATGAGCGTGTGTGAAAATTGCCGCGCAGGAATTTAGGAAAGCTGTGGAATAAATGGAAAAGCATGTTTCTTTTGAACGCTTAGCGCGTTTGCGTGAATTGCTTAACGAAAAAGAATGCAAGGCAATTTATCTACGTGATGAGCCTTCAATACAATGGCTTTGCGGCTTTGATGGTGTTATGGATGGCGGAGGTGCGTTTTCACTTTTTGTGACACAAGATGTGGCTCTGCTTCATACAGATTCTCGCTATGAGGTGGCTGTTAAGCGTGCCGCGCAAGATAGCGCAATTGAAGCAGACTTTGAGACAATTTCGCATGCAGAAGCTGCCGTAAAAGGCATCTTTGAAGAACTTGGATATTTTATTGGAAGTGCAAATATAGCAATTGAAGACGGCTTAAGTTTGCGCGAATACAGGCAATTGCAAAATTTTCTTTCCAAGAAAGACCAGCTAAAAGACTTAAACTTAGTAGAAACTTCATCTTTTGTTGGGCAACTCCGCGCAGTAAAAGACGTAGGTGAAATTGCACGCCTGCGCAACGCGCAAAAAATTACAGATGCAGCATTTGCTCACATAAAAGAATATGTGCGCCCAGGCATGACAGAACGCGAAGTGCAACTAGAACTTGAGCACTTCATGTGCTGTGCAGGGGCAGAAGGCTTAGCTTTTAGCTCTATTGTTGCAACTGGCGCAAATGGCGCGTGCCCGCATTCAATTCCTGGTAATACAGTGCTTGAAGCGGGGCAGTGTGTTGTGCTTGATTTTGGAGCCAAGAAAGACAGCTATTGCTCAGACATGACCCGCATGCTTTTCTTAGGAGAACCAAATAGCGAAATGAAGTCTGCATACGCGGCACTTCGCAGCGCAAATGAAACAGTAGAAGCCGCGCTTCACCCAGGCGTTACGGGTAAAGAAATGCATGAACTTGCAGAAAGTGTGCTAGCATCTTGCGGCTTTGGCAACATGATGGGCCATGGTCTTGGGCATGGTGTTGGCTTAGAAGTGCATGAAAGCCCGCTTCTTTCTCCAAGATATGACAAGGTTTTAGTGCCAGGAAATGTGGTTACAGTTGAGCCCGGAATATACAAAGCTGGCGAATTTGGCATGAGATTGGAAGATTTTGGCGTACTCACCGAAACAGGCTTTGACGTCTTTACTCAATCCAGCCATGACATGGTTATAATATAGCGGCTAAAAAAACGCGGATTAATTACAAATTAATTACGAGTGGCGTTTTCATAAATCAGTTTATGTAAGAGAAAGAATTAAAAGGGGAATACATGGCAATTTCTACTGCAGATTTTAAAAATGGCATGTGCATTGAATACAACAACAAAGCATGCGTTATTGTTGAGTTCCAACATGTAAAGCCTGGCAAGGGCGGCGCTTTTGTTCGCACGAAACTTCGCGACATTCGCACTGGACGTGTTGTTGAATATACTTTCAATGCTGGCACCAAGTTTGATTCAATCCGTCTTGAAACCAAAAAGTTGCAATACTTATACAACGATGGCGATGACTACAACTTCATGGATCCAGACACCTTTGAACAAATTGCTGTAAACGAAGAGCAAGTTGGCGAAGCTAAAAAGTGGCTCAAGGAAAACGACGAAGCTTCGCTAATGTATGCAGACGGTGAGCTTATTAGCGTTGAGCCTCAGATGTTTGTTGAACTTGAAGTTACAGAAACAGAACCTGGCTTTAAGGGCGACACTGTTACAGGTTCTACAAAGCCTGCAACTCTTGAAACCGGCGCTGTTGTAAACCTTCCAATGTATATTGAACAAGGCGAAATTGTTCAGATTGACACTCGCGATGGTCGTTTCGTAAAGCGCGTTTAGTTGATATTTGCATAGCTTTTTACGCGGTAAAATATTTTTGATATCGAAATGGCTTCACTTATGTGGAGCCATTTGTTTGGTTAAAGGAAGTTTATGTCCGAGAAATTTCTTATAGTAGGTTTAGGAAACCCAGGAGAAGAATACGCTCATACGCGCCATAACGCGGGCTTTGAAACAATAGATGTTTTAGCAAGTGAGCTTGGCGTGCGTTATTGGAAAACCGAATGTGGGGCTCTTACTGGTAAGTGCAGCTA
>CAZRFO010000238.1:0-2498 GCA_964599515.1 uncultured Eggerthellaceae bacterium
CGATCTTATCATGTGGCTGACTGGAATGGAGTTAGCTTTAAGCTGGTTGATACAGGCGGTATTGAAGTTGGCGATGATGACAAATTCCAAGGTCACATTCGCAATCAGGCCCTTGAAGCAACGCGTGAAGCAGACATCATTTTGTTTTTGGTAGATGGGAAAACCGGAATCAATACAGATGATGAGGCGGTAGCGCGCATTTTGCAGCGAAGCAAAAAGCCAGTAATGTTGCTTGTAAACAAGATGGATACACCTGGTAAAGATGATGCCATGTGGGAGTTTTACCAGTTAGGGCTTGGAGACCCGTGGCCTGTTTCTGCTACACATGGTAATGGTACAGGGGACATGCTTGATGCGATGGTTGACATGCTGCGTGAGCGTGGTTTAGATAAAGACCAGGTAGAAGAAGACGGCGGCATAAACATTGCAATTATTGGCAGACCAAATGCTGGGAAGTCTTCGCTAACAAACAAGCTTACCAACAATGACCGCTCTATAGTTTCTGATGTAGCCGGAACAACGCGCGATGCTATTGACACGCGTGTTGAGCGCAATGGACAAGTTTACACAATTGTAGATACCGCAGGTCTTCGCAAAAAAAGCCACATTGACGAAGATGTTGAATACTATGGTTTTGTGCGTGCCATGCGTGCAATCGACAGAGCAGATGTTGCCTTGCTTGTAATTGATGCTTCAATTGGACTTACAGATCAAGACCAACGAGTGGCTGGCTTTGCGGCTGAGCGCGGTTGTGCGCTAGTTATTGTTTTGAATAAATGGGATTTAGTAGAAAGCCCAGAAGAAAAGCAAAAAATTCGCGAGCACATTGAAGACCGCCTTGTATTTGTTGGCTATGCTCAAACTGTAGCCGTTATTGCACTTACTGGCAAAAATGTTGAAAAGATTTGGGGAGCAATAGATGGCGCGTATGCAAACTACAGTGGCACAATTTCCACAAGTAAGTTGAATAACTGGCTTGCAGAAATCAGAGAGACCGGTCACACAATTTCAAAGGGAAGAAAAATCCTTCGCATGAAATATGTAACGCAAACACAAACTTGTCCGCCGCAATTTACGTTTTTTGTAAATCATCCAGACCTTATAAACGATTCATTTGAGCGCTTTTTGGAAAACAAAATGCGCGCAAGTTTTAATCTTACTGGCACGCCAATACATATTAAATTCAAAAAGAAGGACTAAATGTTAGTATTTCAGCCTTTAAGCCTTGCAGCTTTTATTATTGTTGTAGCCGAGGCGTTTTTGCTTGGCTCAATACCTTGGGGTGTTGTTATTTCTAAGTTGTTTTTGCATGATGACGTGCGCGAACACGGAAGTGGCAACATTGGCACAACAAATATGATGCGCACATACGGCAAAAAAATGGGTGTTGCGTGTTTTGTTCTAGACTTTCTAAAGGGAATAGTTGCTTGTGCTATAGCGTTGTTGCTCACAGGCGTTTTTGTAGGCGCAGGTTGGATAGATTCTGCCTTTGCTCAATCGCGTACGCTTTTAGCGTTTTCTGGCTTTGCTTGCATTTATGGACACATTTTTAGCCCGTGGCTGCATTTTAAGGGCGGTAAAGGAATAGCTTGCGGAGTTGCTGTTGTGCTCATGATTTATGGACCTGCCTATGCAGCGTTGGAACTTGCAGTTTTTATTGTGCTTGTAGCAATAACCAAATATGTTTCTGTTGGCTCTATTGCTGCAGCCGTTCTATTTTGCTTTTTGGCAGTTTATTGCTACGGAGAAACGCCTGTTAACGCTGCGTTTTTGATTTTGGCAGGCGCTACAGTTGTTTGGGCTCACAGGGCAAATATTGCGCGTTTGCGTGCAGGAAAAGAAAACAAAATTGGCTCAAAGAAAAAAGCTTAAAGGCGCTTTAGAGTTTTAAAGCTTAAGTCTAGATGCAAGGCACAAATTCGCTAAGTTCAATAGCGGTAACATAAGGAGGCACAGAATGAAGCTTGCATGTATTGGTGCTGGTTCTTGGGGTACGGCACTTGCTCAGCTTCTTGCAAAAAACGGCAATGATGTTTGTGTTTGGGCACGAAAAGAGCAAGTTGTGCAGTCAATTAACAACCAACACAAAAATCCGCGATATTTAAGCGATGTAGTTTTAGATGAAAAGATTTCTGCAAGCACAAGCTATGAGGTAGTTTTAAGCGGTGCGCAAGCTGTTGTTGTTGTGACGCCTTCTAGTATTATGCGCCAAGTTGCAACTGATATTGCACCTTACGTTAATGCGGAAACACCCATCATTATTTGTTCTAAAGGTGTTGAAGAACAAAGTGGCATGATAGGTGTAGAAATTTTTGGCGATGTTTTAGGAAATATCAACAGACTTGCTGTTCTTTCTGGTCCAAATCATGCAGAAGAAGTAATTTTAGGTATACCAAGCGCAACTGTAATTGCCGCATACAATGAAAATGTGGCAAAAAAATTCCAACAAATATTTGCATCAGAAAACTTTAGAACATATGTAAGCAATGACGTTTTGG
>CAZRFO010000239.1:0-2479 GCA_964599515.1 uncultured Eggerthellaceae bacterium
TATCCAACACAACCTGGCGAAGGTTATTCGTTTGAAAACAAAATTGTTGGTGGCTTAATTCCAAAAGAATACATCCCATCAATTGATAAAGGCATCCAAGAAGCTCTTAACTCTGGTGTTTTGGCAGGGTATCCTGTTGAAGACATTCGCGTAGAGCTTGTTGACGGTTCATATCACGAAGTTGACTCTTCAGAAGCTGCATTTAAAGTTGCTGGTTCTATGGCAATTAAAGATGCTTTGAAGAAGGGTGGCTCTGTAATTCTTGAACCTATGATGGCTGTAGAAGTTGAAACTCCTGAAGAATACACAGGCTTTGTTATGGGAGACATTCCAAGCCGCCGTGGTTTGATTCAGGGTCAAGACCAACGTGGTAATGCAGTTATTGTTTCTGCTCGTGTTCCTTTGAGCAACATGTTTGGTTATGCAACAGACCTTCGCTCTGGCACACAAGGTCGTGCTTCTTACACAATGCAGTTTGACTCTTATGAAGCAGTTCCTAAGAGTATTCAGGATGAAATTATCAGTAAGGCTGGCGGTAACGCTTAATGCGCGCCGTACTTAATTGGAGGTAAGATAAGTGGCTAGTCAAAAGATTCGCATCCGCCTCAAGGGTTACGACCATGAGATTGTGGACCAATCCACAAAGCTCATCGTTGATACAGCTCAGAAAACGGGTGCAAAAGTTTCCGGTCCTATCCCGCTGCCAACGGAACGCAATATGTACTGCGTTATCCGTTCGCCACACGTAAATAAGGACTCTCGTGAACAGTTCGAGATGCGCACTCACAAGCGTCTTATTGACATCCTTGAGCCTACCGCAAACACGGTTGACTCTTTGATGCGTCTCGATCTTCCTGCAGGTGTAGACATCGAAATTAAGTTGTAAGAGGAGGAATGCAAAGATGATTAACGCTATTTATGGCAAAAAGCTTGGCATGACTCAAATCTTCAACGAAAAGGATGAACTTGTTCCTGTAACAGTTATTCTTGCTGAACCAAACAAGGTTTGCCAAGTAAAAACAACCGAAACCGATGGTTACGATGCTGTACAACTTGGTTTTGGTGAAATCAAAGAAAACAAAGTGAACAAGCCAATGGCTGGACACTTTGCAAAGCAGGGTGTATCTCCTGTTCGCTACTTGCGTGAAGTTCGCATTAGCGCAGAAGACACCTATGCAGTAGGCGATGAAGTAACAGTTTCTTTGTTTGAAGAAGGAAATTCTGTAGACGTAACTGGTACTTCAAAGGGTAAAGGCTTCGCTGGCGTTATGAAGCGCCACAATGCAGCAGGTGGCCCTGGTGGACACGGCGCTCACTTCCATCGTGCGCCAGGTTCAATTGGTATGTGCGCTACGCCTTCACGCGTTTTGCGCGGCCATAACCTTCCAGGACACATGGGCGTTGACACAGTAACCGTTAAGAACTTGAAGGTTGTTCGTGTTGATGCAGAACAAAACATCATTCTTTTGAAGGGTGCTGTTCCTGGTGGAGTCAATGGTATTGTTCGCGTACGCTTGGCGTAAATGATAAGGAGCAAAACTTATGGCAACTATTGATATCAAAGACGCGATGGGTCAGGTAAGCGGCACTGCCGAACTTTCCGACTCTGTATTCGGCATTGAGCCGAACGTGCCTGTGATGCATCAGGTTGTACGCGCTCAGCGTGCTTCTTGGCGCCAAGGCACAAGCAATACGCTTACTCGTGGTCAAGTAAGCGGCGGTGGTAAGAAACCATTCCGTCAAAAGGGTACTGGTAATGCTCGTCAAGGTACGAGCCGCGCTCCACAAATGCCTGGTGGCGGTACCGTATTTGGCCCACATCCTCGTTCTTACGAGATGCGCATCAACAACAAAGAAATCAAACTTGCAATGCGCAGCGCTCTTTCCGCTAAGCTTGCAGACGGAGAACTTGTTGTTGTTGACAAATTTGGTTGGGAAGAGCCTTCTACAAAAGCAGCTGTTGCTTTCTTGAAGGCAGTAGAGCTTAACGGAAAACGCGTTACTGTTTTGGTTGGCGACGATGACCTAGAAGCATTCCTTTCCTTCCGCAATATTAAAAAGGTTACAGTTTTGCCTGTTGCATTCATGAGCACTTACGACTTTTTGGATAACAAGGCACTCATTGTGACTTCCGAGGCGCTAGCCCGCATAGAGGAGGTGCTTGCATAATGAAGGACCCACGCGAAGTAATTATTCGCCCTATCATCACCGAGCATAGCTACGACATGATGGAGGCTAACACTTATACATTTGAGGTTGCAAAATCTTCAAACAAGATTGAAATTGCTCAGGCAATCGAGGCAATCTTTAATGTTGACGTTGTTAAGGTTAATACATTAAATGTTAAAGCGAAGCCAAAGCGTATGCGTGGCAAAGCTGGCCTTACACGTACTTGGAAAAAGGCTATGGTTACCTTAAAAGAAGGCGACACTATCGAAATTTTTGCTTCTTAATTTGAAGTGATTTTTGGAACTTAGCT
>CAZRFO010000240.1:0-2469 GCA_964599515.1 uncultured Eggerthellaceae bacterium
GTAAATGCGGCAGAGCAACCGAGTGCGTAAATGCGGCAGCGCAAACTATCGCGCAATTGCAGCCACACATTAACAAGTAAAAAATGTAAGGATAATCATGGACAAGATATTTCTCTATGACACAACATTGCGCGATGGGGAACAAGCATCAGGGCTTTCGCTTTCAATAAAAGACAAGCTCCGCATTGCCGTTAGGCTTGATGCATTTGGCATTGACTACATTGAAGGCGGGTTTCCTGTATCTAACCCAAAAGATGAAGAGTTTTTCCGACGCGCAAGCAATATGAACTTGCGAAATTCAAAGCTTGTTGCATTTGGAATGTTGCGCAGAAAAGATACTGCAGTTTCTGAAGACGCATCTTTTAATAAGCTAATTTCTTGCAGTGCGCCGGCTGTTGCGCTTGTTGGAAAAACATGGGATGTGCACGTAGAAAAAGTGCTCCAAACAAGCTTGCAAGAAAATCTAAACATGATAAGTGAGTCTATATCTGCGGCAGTTGCGCATGGAAAAGAGACCATTTTTGACGCAGAGCACTTCTTTGATGGGTACATTAGCAACAAAAATTATGCGCTGGAATGCATCAAGGCGGCACATGATGCCGGTGCGGCTTGGATTACGCTTTGCGACACAAACGGCGGGCTTTTGCCTGGTGAAATTTCGCAAATAGTTAAAGAGGTTTGCGAATATCTTCCATGCGCTAAGTTTGCAATTCATGCGCATAATGACGCGGGATGTGCAGTTGCAAACTCTTGCATGGCGGTAAGTGCTGGTGTGCGTTGTATTCAAGGCACAATAAATGGCTTAGGCGAACGCACCGGAAATGCGGATTTACTTACATGTGCTGCAAACATTCACTTCAAAACAGACTTCGATTGCTTAAGCGAAGAACAGGCTGCGCAACTTACAAGCGTTGCAAACTATGTTGCAGAAACTTGCAATATTTCTCTTGGCTCATCTATGCCATACGTTGGAACTGCTGCGTTTGCCCATAAAGGCGGCATGCATGCAAGCGCTGTTGTGCGCCTAAAAGGAGCATATGAACACATAGATCCAACGCTAGTTGGTAACGATTCTCATATGGTTGTATCTGAACTTGCAGGGCGTGCATCTCTTATTTCAAAAGCCAAACTGCTTGGTTTTGACTTAAGCGAACAACCAGATAAAACTCAAGAAATCCTAAAAGTTTTGAAAGAAAATGAATCGCGCGGGTATTCATATGAGGTTGCAGATGGCTCTTTGGCTCTTTTGATTTCTAGATGCCTTGGTACATACACTGGACATTTTTCGTTAGAGAGCTTTCGCGTAATAGTTGATGACTACGAAGACACAGGAGCATTCGCTAAAGATGCAATGAGTGAGGCAACAATCAAAATTCACGTTGGGCAAGATCGCTTTGTTGCAACAGGTGAAGGTGTTGGCCCAGTTGGCGCGCTTGACAATGCTCTTCGCATGGCAATTAGTGAGTTTTATCCGGTAGTTAAAAACATGGAACTCATAGACTTTAAAGTTCGCATTTTGGATGAAAATGTTGGCACAGATGCCATCACGCGTGTTGCAATTCTAACAAGTGATGGACAAAACAGCTGGGGAACCGTTGGGGTTTCAGAAAATATTTTGGAAGCATCGTGGAATGCTTTGGTAGATTCAATTGAATATGGGCTCATGAAAGCTGGTATATAAATGGAAGACCTGCGTACGAACGAAGTTGAAGATTTACTAGAAGTCTTTGCGCGCCTTAACGACAAAGACACAATTTTTGCGCTTCTTCAAGACCTCTTTACAATACGTGAAATTCGCGAAACATCACAACGCCTTGCAGTGGCGCAAATGCTAAACGATGGAAAAAGCTATTCTGCAATTGAAGAGGCAACTGGGGCATCTGCCACAACAATTGCGCGCGTGTCAAAGTGTTTAGGCTATGGTGCTGGCGGGTATGCGGCAGCGTTAGAGGTTCTATCAAGCCATTAGCCTACTTAGCAAGCAGCATCAAAGCAAGTTGACCACGGGTTCCTATTGGTGTTGTATTGGTACGAAGAAATTCGTTAATTTGTGTTCTTGGCAACGTAAATACTTCAATTAGTTCGTTTTCTTCTGTGTGCGCTTTGCCTGTTTTTTGTACGTGGGCAAAAACAATCTGCACTGTTTCATCACTCATTCCAGTTGAAGAAAACCCAGCTTGTGGAAGCACTTCAAGTTTTGTGCCTGGAACAATTGAGTATCCTGTTTCTTCGGATAATTCTCGGTTGGCGCAAGTTTTTATGTCTTCGCCATATTCAAGCAACCCAGCAGGGAAGGCTATAACCCAAGAGTTAAGCGGATACCTAAATTCGCGAATAAGAAGTACTTCATCGTTTTCTGTAATTGCAACGATGCATATGGCATCCGCGTTTATCTCCTTTGTTTTGCCGTAGTTGTTAAGTGCGGCCTTATATTGCTCAAGCTTTTTGCGCGATGCGCTTTCATAAACA
>CAZRFO010000241.1:0-2455 GCA_964599515.1 uncultured Eggerthellaceae bacterium
CAGATCTTCGTAGAGTTGTTCTGCAGCTTGGCGTACTGTGTTTTCGCTTTCCCCCCACACCAAAATGTTTGCCATCCTGCAAAATGGCGGGAAATCCCTTGTTTGGCGCTTTTCAAGTTGTTCTTGCACAAAATGTGCCTGGTCATAGTTTGCAGCACGCGCAAGCGCACTCACAGATGGGTCGTAGCTTTGAACTACAACTTCCCCACCAAGATGCGCCCTGCCAGCGCGCCCAGCCACTTGCTCAATTAGGTTGAAAGTGCGCTCTTCTGCGCGATAATCTGGCAAATGAAGAGAAGTATCTGCATTTATAACGCCAACAAGCGTTACATCTTCAAAGTCAAGCCCCTTTGCTATCATCTGCGTTCCAAGCAAAATCGCAGGTCCAGGCGCTGCAAAGCTTTCCAGAAGCTTTTGATGTGCGCCCTTTGTTTTTGTGGTATCTGCATCCATGCGAATCACACGCACAATGCCAGCAAGCGTAGATTCAGATGCTATAAACTTTTCAAGCTCTGCTTCTACACGCTGCGTGCCTGCGCCAAATAAGCGCAAATATGGGCTTCCGCACTTTGGACACACAGCAGGAACTTCTTCTTCGTGACCACAATGATGGCACATTAAAACGTGTTCTTTTTCATGGTACGTAAGCGATGTTGAACACGAATTGCATTCCGGAACAAAGCCGCAGTCGCGGCAAAGCATAAATTTTGCAAAGCCTCGTTGGTTAAGCAGCAAAACAACTTTTCTGCCTAAACCAAGTTCACGCTTCATTGCGTGCGTTAACGGGCGTGAAAACATAGATTTGTGTCCAGAAGAAAATTCACGCGCCATATCTACGAGTGTAATTTTTGGCATAGTTTTGCCGTTTGCGCGCTCAGGCAAATCTACGCGCGTCCAATTCTCACGCGTAGCACATGCATAAAAACTTTCAATTGATGGGGTGGCGGACCCCAAAACAAGTACAGCACCTGCGGTTTTTGCAAGGTATGCTGCAACATCGCGCGCATGATAATGAGGTGCGCTATCTTGTTTGTATGAACTTTCATGTTCTTCATCTATAACGTAAATACCAATGTTTTTGAGCGGCGAAAACAAAGCGCTTCGCGCGCCAACTACAACTCTAGCTTCACCGCTTTGAATGAAATCCCACTGGTCGTAGCGTTCTCCTTGGCTCATTTTTGAATGAAGTACCGCAACCAAATTTCCAAAACGCCCTCTAAAACGCGCAACGGTTTGCGGAGTTAGAGAAATTTCTGGCACAAGAACACACGCATTTTTGCCATGGTCAAGCACGTTTTGGATAGCCTGCAAATAAACTTCTGTTTTGCCACTTCCGGTTACGCCATTTATCAAAACAACCTGGCCGTCTGCAGCATTTAGTGCTTTGTTTATACATTGAAGCGCTGCTTGCTGCCCGCCCGTTAGTGTAAGTGCGCCCGATGTTTGCGCGAAAACATTTGAAGCTTCATTTGCTTGTTCGTTTCGCATACGCCTGCGTTCTTCAACGCGAATAGCACCTTTGACTTCTAGTGCGTGTAAAGCAGCGTTAACCTGGCCATATTCTGCAGTAAGTTCACTTACACGAACATCGCCATTTGCAACCGCTTCCATTACAGCAATTTGTTTGTAAGCACCTTTACGAGGCTTGAATTCTGCAAAGTTAGCGCCAGCAGAAACCCAGCGGTCATCAACTTCTCCAACGTTTGGTTTTTCTACCGCCCAAACGCCTGCAACCTTGCGTATTTTTGGCACGGCGCCAGTTGGAACAAACAAGCGCACGCATGTAGATAGCGGTGCAAGATAATGCTCTGAAATGTATTTGGCTGTGTTTGCTGCTTCTTCGCCAAAATAAGACTTTGATTCAACACTCAAAATGGGTTTCAATTTTTGCGAAGGCGCGGCAGTGTTTGAATTGTCATCTACTTCAACAATTGAAACTATAAAACCTATTGCCTGTTGTCTTCCAAATTCAACAACAACAGCGCACCCCACCTGCGCATATTCTTGCAAGTGGGGTGGCACAAAATAACTAAACGCATCGTCTAGCGCTTGTGTTGGTATGTCTAAAACAACAGATGCTACAAGCACTTTAACCTGCCAATGCTACTAGAAAAGACTTTGTGAGTTTAAACAGCAAATGCTGTGCGCACTTTTAAAGACCGCAAGCTGCACGCAAAGCATCTACACGGTCGCGATTTTCCCAGGTAAATTCTGGAAGTTCACGGCCAAAGTGACCATAGGCTGCTGTCTTTTTATAAATTGGACGGCGAAGGTCAAGGTCGCGAATAATAGCACCTGGACGAAGGTCGAATACTTCATCTACCGCGCGTTCGATATCTGCAACTGGGACTTCGTTTGTACCAAAAGTTTCTACCATCACAGAAATTGGGTGCGCAACGCCAATTGCATAAGCAATTTGCACTTCGCAGCGGTGTGCTAGGCCTGCAGCAACAAC
>CAZRFO010000242.1:0-2446 GCA_964599515.1 uncultured Eggerthellaceae bacterium
CTACAACCTTGTGTGTTCCCATTACTCTCATAAAAGACTTCCCCTTGCAACTGGCGGATTAAGTACACAATCTGGAACCCAACACTGCTTAATTTCTTCAAATTTGTAAATTGCTAAAAGTTCATGACCAGTGCTTAAGCAAACAAGTTCACCGTCTGTTGGCGAATCTTCGCAAGCTTGCGCAAAGTGAGTACAACAGTCACACCCAATGCCATCGTGTTCATGCAAAGGGTAACAAAGTTGCAGGTCATTTGCTGAAAACTTGCAGCCGTTTTGTATTTTTTGAACTTGCGCACTATCTACAAAAACGCACTTGTATCCCAAAAGCACAAGCGGGTCTAGTATGCAATGCTCGCTGAATTCTTCTGGAATTGTTTGCGCGTTTGCACCTCGCAAACCATCGTGCCAATACTGCTCTAACGCTTCCAAAGACACACAGTCGCTGCTTGAAACAGAGCCGCTACTTCGCCTGTCTAAGTGCAGCACGTGCGCAGGGCAACCAACTGCACGACCTAAATCGCGCGCAAAAGAACGAATGTATGTGCCTTTTGATACATGCAAAGAAACAGTCCAAACAATGTATGGAGTTGAGGTCTGGCGCATATCTGTTATGCGAATAAGCTCAATGTTGTAAATTTCAACCTCGCGTGATTCAAGTTCAAGTGCGCTACCTTTACGTGCAGCATCGTATGCCTTAACACCTGCAACCTTAATTGCGCTATATGCAGGTGGGACTTGCTTTTGCTTTCCCAAAAAAAGCGACAAATATATGTTTGCAAATGAAGAATCTAGCAGTTCATCTGCTGGAATACAAGTTGAAACCACTTCACCTTGCGCGTCATCTGTTGTTGTAGATGCACCAAAGGCAATATCCACAAGGTAAGTTTTGTCATGACCTACAAGATACTTATCAAGGCGCGCAGCGCTTCCAACACAAACTAAAAGCACACCACTTGCCGCAGGGTCTAGCGTGCCAGCATGCCCTATGCGTCCTTCGCCAAAAATGCGCCTGCACCGGCCCACAACATCGTGTGAACTCATGCCTAGCGGCTTGTCAACGCCAATCACAAACGAAAGTCCTGTTTGCCCACGCTTCAACTTAGTTTTTCACTCTTTCCCAACAAATGTGCCTTTTACATGTTGCGCGCTCATAATTTAGGAAAAACGCAAACCGCCGCACAATGGCACATATTACTTGCCACTTGCTACTTACTACTTACTCCACGCATCTTCGCAATATTGAACAAGCTCTTTTTGCGTATCAAGAAAAGCCTGCTCAATGCCACATGCAAGCGTCATTCCAGCAGCAGCCTTATGCCCGCCGCCGTCATGCGCTCTGGCATATTCCGCAACATCTGTATTGTCTTTTGCGCGAAGGCTGCCACGTACGTTTTCTTCTGTTTCTCGCAGAACGCACACAACACGAACACCAGAAATTGAGCGAAGAGTTTCTACTAAAACATCGGCGTCAGACTTTTGCGCCTCACACGCTTCAAAGTCTTTGAGAGAAACGTAAGTGATTGCAAGCCATCCATCTGCTAAAAGTTTCATATGTTCTAGCGCCTTTGTCTCTAAACGCAAAGAAGAAAGTGACCTGTTTTGGTACACCTCATTTGACACAAACGCAACATCTGCGCCGGCTTCAACCATTTCCGCCGCAAGCGTAAATGCCTCGCTATTTGCATTTTGGAACTGAAAACGGCCGGTGTCTGTTACTAAGCCAGTGTATGCACAAAATGCAACGTTACCTTCGCGCTTAGCGCCAAGTTCACGCGCAAGTTGCCAAACAATTAAGGAAGCAGACGCAGAATCTGGGTCAACATATGCCATGTCCGACACGCGCTCGGGGTTTGCATGATGATCAAGCGTCACAGTAAACGCAGCGCCTGCGTGCAAACGTGCAGCCTCTTCGCCCATACGCGTAGCATTTGGAACATCTACCGCAATCAAGCACTGCGCGTTTGAAACATCTTTTGCAGGAATCATTTCCAGAATGCCTGGTAAAAACATTAGGCTTGCGCCAATTGAAGAAGCATCGCTTGCAAGCACGCAAGTTGCGCTCTTGCCTACACTGCGCAGCGCCCACATAAGCGCCAATTGTGAGCCCAAGCAATCACCATCTGGGCTAATGTGACCTGCTATAACAAAGTTGTCACGCTCAAGAAGCGCACTAGCAATTTCTGCCAAACTTGCATTAGTTTGTGGCGTTATAGTCATATTCGTTCACCTTCAATAACAAACAAAATTAGTCTTTAAAAATCTATAGAAGCATACTGCTCAAAACCATATCCAGCAGCACATAAAAACATACTGCGCAAAAACAACAGGCAGACATTATACAAAAATACTTTGTTTCAGCAGCACCGTTTCCGCGCGTTGCTTCAGCAGCACCGTTTCCGCGCGTTGCTTCAGCAGCGCCGTTTCCGCGCGTTGTTTCAGCAGCGCC
>CAZRFO010000243.1:0-2437 GCA_964599515.1 uncultured Eggerthellaceae bacterium
AAATGAATATAGACTATCTGCGCTATTTTCTTGATGTTGCAGAAACAAAATCTATCACACATGCGGCACGCATAAACTTTATTTCGCCACAAGGCATGAGCCGCGCAATGAGCGAGCTTGAAAAAGAACTTGATTGCAAGTTGCTGGTTCGCTATTCAAATAAACTTAGCCTGTCAAAACAAGGTGAAGCACTTATTCCCGTAGCAAAGACAGTAGTAGAGCAATACAACAATCTTGCAAACTTCGCTCTTGAGCTTGGGTCTTCTGGGTCAGATGAGGCAGAAGATAAACGCGTTAGCCTACTATGTCAGGCAATTTGTGGTCTTTGCTTTATTCCCCCGCAAACTATTTCTTTACTTAACTCACTTGATTCGCAGCTTATTTACCGCGAAATGGGTAACTACGAAATTGCAAACGAGTTACGTAAAGACATAGAAGACGGCAACGGAAAAACAAGGGGAACCAAGGTTGGTGTTGTTTGCACCTTTGGTATTGAAAAGCAAGAAAACCTTCAATATATTCGCCGCTTGGAAGAGTATGGTTATACTTATAAGCCGTATCTTCGCACCTATGATGAATGCGTTGTTGCAGAAAACTCTGAACTCGCAAAAAAGGGAAAACTCACAAAAGCCGATATTTTGAGTCGCCACATTGTAAGCACCAACAGCGCTTTGCGCGATGTAATTGCAGAACGTTTTGGCGATGAAAACATAACTATTACATCGGGCGAATACAAGTTTCGTATGCGTTGTGTTGAATCTGGCGATGCTATTACGTTTATGCCTGCAATTGGAAAGTTGCTAATTGGAGGCGAAATGAAATCTATAGTTGCTCGCGATTTTGATGATTCATACCAATTGGAAATTGGTTTTATTGGTTTACCTAACGCTCTTGAATCAGAACCGTTTCAGAACTTCGTGGCAACACTTGATGAGTTTTATAAAAAAGAGCACGCTAATAGCCCTTTTTTCAGCATTTGCTAGAACTCAAATACTGAAACACAGCACATAAACCGTCAAAACCCATAATTTGCTCATATAGGTTTATGACAGGTAGCGCAGAATATAATAAAGCGTTTTTTAGCATGTAATTACAACGCGATGATGCATTCGTGCGCACAGGCGTAAATTCGTTGGAAATCAAATAGAAAACAGGAGAAGCGTTTCTTTGGGGATGCTTCTCCTGTTTTTCGGAGGGGAGAGGGTTATCAGTAAATCTACGCTGTTGGCGGCTTTGGAGCGCCAGGAGCCATAGGAGCACGTGGCGCTGATGGAGCGCCAGGAGCCATAGGAGCGCGAGGGGCGCTTGGTGCTCCAGGAGCAGCAGGTGCACCAGGCGCACCAGGAGCACCAGGAGATGCAGGAGATGCAGCAGCAAAACCGCACTCCTCACACGCTTCTACTCCAATATCGTTTTCATGTCCACACATAGGGCAAGCTATTTTTCCATTAGTTGCCGCTGCAGGTCTGAAGCACATAACATTCCTCCAATTCACTTAATTCAATTTGTTTTATGATGCTATGAAGGATAATCGTCAAAAGCAAAATTGAACATCATCGGGTTGTTGATGTTGTCATCAAATATTCGTTGAAGCATTTAAATGCTACAAAGCATACGTTACTATGAGGAATTTTATTTGAGTTTCCGCAGATGGATTTAATACTCTATTTGGATAATTCACATGCTCCACATTCTGTTGAAGCAGTTCTTTAAATCGTTGAACCAGCGTGAATGAAAACAAATTCACAAGGCGCTACCATATTATTGCGCATAAAAAACGCTGTGTTTTATGACTACTAATTGTTAAGGAGGAAAGTATGCAAGGTCCAATTGGTGGCGACCGCATTTTTGCAAAGCCAAAACTAAAACCAATCCAAGAAGCTGCTCAAAAAATGGTGAACGCTCAGGATAAAGGCCCAGAAGAGGGTGGCATTTGCTGGGGCTATGTGTACGCCATGAACCGTGGCGACTACGCTTGGCCTATTGAAGAACTTCATTTCAGCACTACTGAAGAGCTCAACCAAATTAAGATGAACGGTCAAATTCACGAAGCATATATTGTATACAAAGAACAGTAATACGCTTCTTTAATTTGGTATTTAGATTTAAGGCTGCTCGTTTGAGCAGCCTTTTCTTGTTTTTACCAGTGCGAGTAATCGCGCGCACTACAGTTAGGCGCGTTTGCGTCCATTCAAATTACTTCTCATCAAACTGAGGAATCTCTGTTTTGTCAACTTCCTCTATATTGCCATCGTAAACGTAGTGTTTAGTCTCTTTTGCAATGAGCGTGCTCAAGCCAAGGACAGCTATGCAGTTAGGAATTGCCATTAACGCATTCATAATATCCGCAAAGTCCCAAACAACATTTGACAAACTCTTGTCTACACCAGAGCCAACCATCATGCATCCCCAGAACACAAATACCAAAAACACTATG
>CAZRFO010000244.1:0-2426 GCA_964599515.1 uncultured Eggerthellaceae bacterium
CGGCACGGGAGTTCACTAGGTATGTACCAGCCCCCCAAAGCCCACGTTTGCACGCTTCAACATGTAGCGCATTGAGTGCAGATTGTTCTCCAAGCGCATACACGCACGAACCGCTTCCGGTAAGCATTGCATGCGTTACTCCCTCATGGGCACCTAACCACTCAATTATTTCTTTGACTTGCGGCTCAAGCTGTTCAACAGTTGGTTGCAGCGCATTATAAAACGGCAGTTCAGTAGCACTTTTCGCGCTAGAAACTTGCGCAAGTTCGGCTTGCGTTGGCTCACATGGATTGCTGTCATACGCGCGATAAATTTCAGCAGTGTGACACCCAACAGGCGGCTTCACTAAAAGTACTGCGTCTTTGCGTGGAAGAAATTCTTGTTCGAACACTTCGCCAACACCTGAATATAGCGCGCATCCTCCACGCAAGAAAAAGGCAACATCGGCACCAAGTTTTTGCGCGCAGGCTTCAATTTCTGGCGCATCTTTTGGCAACCCCCATGCGGCGGCTGCTGCAATAAGTGCTGCGGCTGCATCGGAAGACCCTCCACCAAGGCCTGCCTGGGTAGGAATTTTCTTTTCGATGTGAATGTCAACAACCTGGTCAGCCGTCTGATTTGTAGCTTGCGCAAGCATCATGATGGCCTTGTATGCCAGGTTTTTTTCCTGCGGAATATCAAGTGCTGTGAAGTTCCCGCCGGAACAAGTAAGATGCACGTTTATTCCGCTTGTTTCAACTTTTTGGCCAGTTTCTGCTTCGTAGTCTTTCGCGGCAACAGTACGAAGATAAACAGTGTCATGTAAAAGAAGTGTGTGCATTACATTTTGTACATTGTGGTAGCCATCTTCTCGTGGCTGCCCAACTGCCAAAAACAAATTAACTTTTGCCGGCGCTATTGCTTTTAAATATCCGCCTTTGAGCTGCACGCCTTCGCGGCGAGCATCTTCATATGCAAGTCCAATAATGTCTACTTCGTCAGTCATTGTTTCTCCATCTTTAATGGTGGAAGAGTTTTTGGTTGCGTCATCATTTAACTTTTCAGTCATTGTTTCTTCCTTTTTTTAGCGAAAAATTCCTGCAAAATTTGCTTGCATTCATCTTCTAAAACACCTGCGCGTACATCAAAGTTGTGGTTTAGACGCTCGTCGTTATGTATTGAATACAACGTGCCAAGCGCGCCAGCCTTTAAGTCGCGTGCGCCATAAACGCATCGGTCAATGCGCGCCTGATGCATGAGGCCTGCACACATAATGCAAGGCTCAAGCGTGACGTAAACGGTGCACCCCGTAAGCCGCCATGCGCCAAGTTCTTTTGCCGCTGCCTTCAGTGCTAAAAATTCTGCATGCCCTGCTGGGTCTTGCGTGGTTTCGCGCAAATTGAACGCACGCGAAATAATGCAAGGTTCATCCAACAAGGGCCTGCGTGTTTCTTTATCTAGCGGGTTATATACCACGATGGCACCAATGGGAACCTCGTTGGCATCCAGCGCGTTTTGCGCCTGGGCAAGTGCGAATCTCATGTAATCTTCATCGTTCATGGGCAAATTATATGTTATCCTTGCGCATGCGGGCAAAACACGATAGAATTTCTATTTGCGCTCGTGCGTAACACATGCGCGTAACATATTTGGAGGATTGGCCGAGTGGCTGAAGGCGGCAGTCTTGAAAACTGTTGAAGGGAAACCTTCCGTGGGTTCAAATCCTACATCCTCCGCCACAAAAATTTAAGGGCTGCCATTTGGTAGCCCTTTTTGGTGTGCAACTGCGCTGTGTATGCGCAACTTTTTCACGTGAAACAGTTTGCCTGATTTTGGCAAGCGTGCGTTTTCAGAATGCATACGCTGTGGCGCTTGTGTTGAAGCATGTCCTGCCGATGCGCTTAGTTTCACAAAGCGAGGCTTGTCTGCGCAAGATGAAACAAAAAAGAGTATTATTTCAATGAACTAATAACACTTCATCTGGAAAAATAAACTCTAGGAGCAAAAATGCTGTTTTCAACCAACATGAACGATTTAAAGAAACTTAGCCAAAAAGCCGCTGCCTTTTGGGAAAGCCATGATATGGCTACTTTGGAAAACGGAAGCTACGATTTAGGCAACGGCGAGTGCGTGAATGTTATGACCTACGAAACAAAACCGCGCGCAGAAAAAGAGTACGAGGCTCACCAGGAGTTTGCAGACATTCAGTGCGTTATTTCAGGGCAGGAGTATTTAGAGGTAGCTCCCGTGCATGAGCTTACGGTTACCAAGGCGTTCAGTGTGGAAGAAGATTACGCGCTGTATTCCAACGAAACCGCGGGGGAGAAATTCCTTATGAGCCCCGGGCGTTTTGCGTGCGTACTGGCAGAAGACGCACACATGCCCGGCGTTTGCGTAACTTCGCCTTCCCCTGTGAAAAAAGCAGTGTTCAAAATTAAACTTGCATC
>CAZRFO010000245.1:0-2413 GCA_964599515.1 uncultured Eggerthellaceae bacterium
TGCGTGCGGGATTCGCTCATACACCATGCCGCCCTTGCCTTTGGAAGATTTCCATGTTCGACACGACTAAGTGAGACATCCCGAGGCTGGGGGTGGCGGAGCTCATAAAGCGAGTTCCGCACGGAGTGTTTTTTGTGATAAAAATGCAAAGCATCACAAAAAACACGAAGCCCAGGACTGTTTGAGCGACTGAGCCCGCCACCCCAGCCAAAAAGAAAATGGTTCGGTGCCGAATGCCCTCTGCCTGCACGTTGGTTGCCCGCCAGTTCACATTTTCACATTTGCTATTTTCGTTTTGTAATATATCTAGCTCTGCCTTTGGAATTCGACACATTAATATGAACTTGCCCGCAGATTAATTTTCGTAACAATATCTAATAAGAAAAAGCACATTAGCAGCTATAATTTTACAAAACGTAATCTGAAGAAAGGTTTTTCATGAGTAATGAAGGTAAAAAGGTCCGCGTACATTATGTAGGGACACTTGATGATGGAACTGTTTTTGATAACAGCTGGGAACGCGGGGAAGCACTTGAGTTTGTTTGCATGTCTAACATGATGATTCCCGGTTTCGATAAAGCAGTTAAAGATATGGAAGTTGGTCAAAAAGTAAACATCCACCTAGAACCAGAAGATGCATATGGTTCATATGAAGAAGGGTTAATTGAAAAGGTTCCATTCGACGAATTCCCTAACGCAGAAAATCTACCTGTTGGGAAAACCATCTTCGTTCAAGATGGCGATGATATGTTCCCGGTAAAAGTTGTGAGCATAGAAGATGGCATCATTACATTTGATAGCAATCACCCAATGGCTGGTAAGGCTCTAAATTTTGAAATCGAATTACTTGATGTTTCTGATCCAAACAGCGCAGCTCCAGACATTCTTCCCCCAGGAGTACGCGCATAATTCTTCCGAGTATACCTCGTTAGCTTCCAAAAACACGTATTTTGTTTCACGTGAAACACTCTATCAGAAGAAGTTCAAAATATTTAATTGTTTCACGTGAAACATTACTAGTTATTAAGTTTTTTAACAAATGATTGTTTCACGTGAAACAAAAAAGGCTGCCACAGCAGCCTTTCTTTAGTCTATCTTTAAATTATAAGAACTGAAATGTCTATTCTTCAGCTCCAGTAAGTATAGAGTAGATTCTTTGTAGGTCGTCTTCATCTACAAAATCGATTTCAATTCTGTTGCGTCCTTGCGATGTTTTAACCTTTACGGTCGTACTTAGCTTTGTTTTTAAATCTCTTGCAACTTTCTTATAGGATTTAGGGGTCGCAGGTTTTTCAGTTTGTGGTTTCGCGCTAGCATTCATGCTTAATAGACGTGCAATGGCTTCTGCTTCACGAACAGAAACGCCTTCTTGTGATACAAGTTTTTCTGTTAGCTTCTGTTTCCCTTCCGCCGTTGGGATTGAAAGAATTGCACGCGCATGACCTGCAGTAATTTTTCCCTCAAAAAGCAGTTGCTGCGCATCTTCTGGCAAATCCAACAAACGAAGAGCATTTGCAACTGTTGAACGTCCCTTTGAAACAAGTTGTGCTACTTCCGATTGTGTAAGACCCTTATGTTCCATAAGCCTACGATAGCCATAGGCTTCTTCTATCGGGTTAAGGTCAGATCTCTGAATATTTTCAACTATTGCAAGCTCTAAGGATTTATCATCGTTTACTTCACGTACACGAATTGGAACCATCTTTATGCCAGCACGCTTGCATGCACGATATCTACGTTCGCCGGCTATAATTTCATACTTGTTTTCACCAATCGGGCGCACCAAAATGGGTTGCAATAATCCATTTGCTTCAATTGAAGCCGCAAGCTCTTCGATTTCTTCTTCTTTGAAGCTTATACGTGGTTGATTTGGATTTGGAATAATAGATTCTAGCGGCACTTCTTCTGGATCTCTTGCAGAAATGCTCTTAATAGTTACCTTTTCTTCTGGAAGTTTTTCTTCCGAGGCAAGATTTTTCGGTGGTTCCGATACAATTTTCCGCTGTGTTGGCTTTGGTCTTGTTGTAGGTGCTTCTACCATAACGCGCGGTACCGCACCAGTATTTTGTATTTTAGATACTTCTTCGTATGAACCGCCCATCAAAGAGCCAAGGCCTTTACCAAGGCCGCCTTTTGTTGTTTTAGCCACGAGAAATCACCTCTTTTGCCAAATCCATGTATGAAATTGCGCCTTTTCCTTCTGGAGCATAATCGATAATTGATTCCCCAAAGCTTGGCGCCTCCGAAAGTTTTACAGTCCTAGGAATAATAGTATTGAAAACACGCTTTCCAAAATAGTTGCGTACTTCATCTGCTACTTGCTTAGATAGTGTTGTACGTCCATCGTACATAGTTAATAGAACACCAAAGATATCTAATGACGGATTTAGGCGAGACCTGACACGATTCATTG
>CAZRFO010000246.1:0-2390 GCA_964599515.1 uncultured Eggerthellaceae bacterium
TCAGATGCAGGCGAAGGCTACGCAGGTGGAAGTGGCACAGCGGAAGACCCGTATTTGATTGCAACTGAAGAACAACTGCGCTACCTTGCTAACCAAACAGATATTGTTCGCGTTGCAAAGACCGATGCAGAAACTAACCAAAAGCGTACAATTGATGGGTATTATCAGCTAGTAAACGACATAGAACTTACAAGCGAATGGCTTCCTATTGGTAATTACGAAAACGGGTCCAACTATGTAGCGTTTGCTGGTGTATTTGATGGTGCTGGCCACACTATTTCTGGCCTAAATACAACAGAGGCAGACTATGACGCACAAGGTTTGTTTGGTTGTGTCCAAGCTGCGCACATTACAAACCTTACTGTTGAAGGCAATGTAGTAGGTAACAGCTATGTTGGTGGCATTGTTGGCATGGTTCGTTTCTTCTACGACTCAACTTATACCGACTGGAACACTGGCGCAACTCGCATAGAAAATTGCTGCAACCGCGCAAACGTTATAGGTAGATATTCTGTTGGCGGCATTGTTGGAAACACGCAAGGTTCAAGTTCATCAAACGAAGATTACGGCACACTTATTAGTGCGTGTTGCAACTATGGCGCTGTTAGCGCGCAAGTTGATGGGCAATACACTAAGCGTTCATCTTCTGCTGGTGGTATTGCTGGTTCTGCTGGCAATTGTAAAGTTGAATATTGCTATAACCGTGCAGACATAAACGCGGGATATATTGCTGGTGGCATTGTGGCGCAGTCTCTTGGCCACTTAGCGCTTTACAATTCATACAACGCAGGAAATGTGTATCAATATGCAAGTGGCACGGGTTACGAGAATACATCTGGCGTTATTGCAGGTAGACTTGCAAATAGTGCTGTTGTTTCTTGTTACGGGCTGCTCTCTAGTGATGAAGCTGCTGCAACAACACCTGTGGCAAGCATAGATTCAAACACGACGCTTTCAAACTATGAAGTGCTTGAACGCAGTGCCATGTGGCGTACAAGTAGCTTCCTTTCGCTTGTAAATACAGATACAATAAACAGTGTAGTAACAACTAACTTTGTGCTTGGCGCAAGTTATCCAATTTTGTATTGGGAGCTTGACCCAAGTACACCAGTAGTAGAAGAGCCGTTTATTACTGTTCACCCGGCTTCTCATGCAAGCTCGTACAAACAAGGCGAAAGCGCTACAGCTTTAAGCGCTACTGCTAATGCCATGGAAGACGGAACAACTCTTACATGGCAGTGGTATAAATGTGATGAAAACGGACAAAACGCACAAGCACTTGATGGTGCAACAGGTGAAGGCACGCAAGCTACATACACTCCATCAACTGCAGAAATAGGAACCAGCTATTACTATGTTGTTTATACACACACGGTAAGCCAAGATGGCAAAACCTATGAGTCAAGTGCGGCAAGTCATACAGCGTGCGTTATTGTGCGTTCAAGCATAGATGCGCAAACGCCAACAATTACAAAGCTTAACCCAAGCACTGCACAAGATATAAATACGGAACTTTCCGCTAAAGTAACTACAGACTTATCCCTTTCTGTTGAAGCGCAAGTAAATGACGGCGGCACGCTAAGTTACCAGTGGTATAAGGCATCTTCTATGGTTGGCAAGGGTGCTGCAATAACTGGTGCAACAGAGGCAAGCTATGATGTAGACACATCAAACATTGGCACAACTTATTACTACGTTGAAGTTACAAACACATACGAAGCAGGAAACACCGCAAGCGTGCAGTCGCAATGGGTATGCGTGAACATCAACGAATACACAATTGGCTCTTATGAAGAGCTTATAAGCTTCCGCTCTGCTGTAAATAGCGGAGAAACATTTGAAGGCTTAATTGTCACATTGCTTTGTGACCTGGATGTATCGGCGGCTAGCTGGGAACCAATTGGCACACAAGAGCACCCGTTTAAGGGTACGTTTATGGGTGGCGCTGGATATTCTGGCTCAAGCGAAATTACGACACATACAATTTCTGGCATCAACATAGACGGAGATACTTTTGACAACAAGTATCTTGGCTTCTTTGGCGTGACAAAAGAAGCTACAATCTGCGACCTTATTGTAGAAGGCAAAATTCTTGGCGAAAACAACCGTTATGCAGGTTTGATTGTTGGTCAGGCGCTTTCTGGATATAGCGCTTCTACAACTCTAGAAAACTGCGCAACAACGGCTAATTCATACGTTGAAGGCAAGTACTGCATTGGCGGCCTTGTGGGCTACGGCAATGTGAAAGTTGTAGATTGCGCAAACCACGGAAATGTTTATGCATATGCGTTCACACCAATTTCAGAAGACACGTCACTTGATAGCTACTCTTACGTAACTAAGGCTGTTGGCGGCGTTGTTGGATACAGCTCTAGTGATTATGTTCAGGG
>CAZRFO010000247.1:0-2379 GCA_964599515.1 uncultured Eggerthellaceae bacterium
GACTTCCCAGAGCGTTCAGATTCTATTGAAACTATTCAGTGCAAAAATGCAACAGTGGTTGCAGACCCACCACTGCAAGTTCAATACGACGGCGACACAATAGATCAAACTACACCTGTTAGCTTTAGGGTTTTACCAAAGGCTGTTCGTTACATTGTTTCAAAAGAAGCGTGCGAACTTTACAAGGAATAGTTCGCACGACACGTTTTTAGTCTTCGTTTTGGTCTTCGTTTTGGTCTTCGTTTTGGTCTTCGTTGCAGTCTTCTGGATGCTGCTCTAACTTTGCCCTTATGCATTCTTCTTTAAAAGCTAAAAGATTCTTGTTGTAGCGAATTTGAATAAGTTCTAACACGAAGGCAAAAACCATGCTGAAGTAAATCATGAATTTTTCGCCTGCTATACCAATTACTTCTATACCAGAGTGGAATCCAAGTGCATCAACAACAAGTAAAACACCTATTACAGCAATAAAGCACAAAGCAAGAATTTTCATTTCTGCGTGTTGATTGATGAAGTCAGAAATTGCATCAATGAACACCATCATTAAAACAATAGCAATCATTACGGCTAAAATCATGATGATAAGATGATCTGCAAGGCCAACTGCGGTAATAACGGAATCTATAGAAAACACAACGTCCATAACCATAATGGTTCCTACGGCCTTTGGAAGAGTTAAGGTATGCCTTGAGCTTTCAACATGCTCTGCGTTTGCTTTTTCCTCTTTTAATTGAAGTAAGTCGCGCACTTCAACAATACCTTTGTAAATAAGATACGCGCCACCTGCAAACATCACTATATCTCTAACAGATACCCCGTGTCCGTTAAACGGCAAAGTGAACAGCGGATTAACAAGGTGTACCAAAAAAGATGCAAAACACAAAAAGATTATGCGTGAGACCATCGCTCCTAAAAGACCAAGCTTTCTGCCTAGTGCTTGTTTTTCTGCTGGGAGACGGTCGCTTGTAATTGAGATAAAGACTATATTGTCTACGCCTAAAACAATCTCTAAGAATGTAAGCGTAAGCAAGCTTATCCATGCCTCTGCCGTAAGAAAAATACTTAAATCCACTTTTACCTCCAATAAAAAAACTCATCGCGCGGTACCAAAATACCAACGCCATGAGTCTCGTTAATTAAGAAACACCAGCTATAAATAGCAGGTTGTTGATGTTTCACACAAACTAGGGGTGCCAACTACTCCCTCAAAAGCACGCTTATATTAACAAAACAAGCAACGGCTAACAATGATATAATCCGCTAAACGAACAATTTGACGAATGGAATGAAACGTGAACTCAAAATTTGAGGAACTTGAAGATTTTAATGCAGGCACCCCAAAGTATGCACATGTGGTTTACCCAGAAGCTTCCGGACTAAAAAGAAAGCAATCTGTACATGGCAAAACAATTTTTGTAATTATAATTGCTGTAGTAATTGCTCTTATTGCAGGCGGTGTTCTTATATATAAAGCCGCAGATGCGCTTTATTTTTCTGTAGAAAGAAGCGAAAAGCAAACGCAAGAAAATCTTAACCGCAATATTGATTATGGCTTCCCAGTTTTAGTTGACGTATACAACTATAGCGACACAGAGCTTTTAAGTTATCTGCAAGATACTTGCGGGTATAGTCTTTACTTCTATTCAAGCGAAGGCGATTACCCGGATGGAGGCTTTGATGTATTAAAGATTCCATCTGATGTTACAACAGATGAAGCTAATGAGCTTCTATATAATGGAATATCAAAGCTAGACAAGGTTGATGCGTCGAAAATCTTAAATGGATCTTACAGGTTCACAGTTGATTTTTCAAGCTACACAGACATGCGTATACGTTATGCAGACTTTGCATCTTCAAGCATTTCAGATGCTATAGACAAAGCCCAAGCAGCTCAAAAGCTAAATGACGAAAATAGCACTGTAAGTGAAGACGGCGTTGACACCTATGGCAACACATATAGAACTGGTTCTTATACAAAAGATTCAAAGAATATTGAATGGCGCATTTCGGCAATAAGCCTAAGCGACATCTACGACATTTCTGGATTGCCAGAAGACGCAGTCTATGTGAGCGTTCGCATCACGTGCTAATCTGAGTAGAAGTGGCGCGGAAAAACAAAACAACCCAGGAAAATACAAGAGAAAACCGCTCCTGACAAGGTGGTAGAGGGCATTCACTCATAGTCCTGTGCTTGATTTTTCGTGGTGCATTCGCTTATACCACGAAAAATCTGCGTGCGGGATTCGCTCAACCCTCAACCACCTTGTCTGTTGGTTGTTTGCCTTGACCCTTAACTATGTCATCATATGGGAACAAATAGAAAGTGGTGGGCGATACAAGATTTGAACTTGTGACCCCTGCCGTGTCAAGGCAGTGCTC
>CAZRFO010000248.1:0-2376 GCA_964599515.1 uncultured Eggerthellaceae bacterium
TCAACACATCGCTTGTTGGATATTTGGAAGTCATAACAGACCCATCATATGCCGGCCAAATTGTAACTATGACATACCCGCAAATAGGAAACTACGGCCTTAACGCAGACGATGTTCAATCTGCCAACCCGGCGCTTCGCGGTTTGGTTGTGCGCGACATGTGCTATACGCCTAGCAATTGGCGCAGCACAACTAGCCTTCCAAGTTTCCTGCAGGAGCACAACATTGTTGCAATTGAAGGAATAGACACGCGCGCACTTGTGCGACACATTAGAGATTACGGTGCGCAACGTGCCGTGCTTTCAACTCTTGACACGAATTACGAAAGCCTACTTGAAAAAGTTAAAGCATCGGAAAGCATTGTTGGCGTGAACCTAGCAAAAACAGTAAGCTGCACAGAGGTTCATACCTACGCTGACCTGCCAAAAAGTCAGGCCTTTGCGCTTTCTGAACCCGCAAAGCCACGCTACAAAGTAGTAGTTTATGACTGCGGAGCCAAGCTTTCTATCTTGCAAAATTTGATTCGCGTAGGATGCGAACTCACTGTAGTGCCGTGGGACACGCCGGCAAAAAAAGTACTCGCCGAAAACCCAGACGGCGTATTTTTAAGCAACGGCCCCGGAGACCCAGACGCAGTAACTACAACATATGAACAAGCACAAAAGTTACTTGGCAAAGTGCCTGTTTTTGGCATTTGCTTGGGGCACCAAATGATGAGCCTTGCATCTGGCGCTAAGATGGAAAAGCTGAAGTTTGGACACCGCGGTGGCAACCAGCCAGTAATGAATTTGCTAACTCACCGCGTTGAAATCACAGCGCAAAACCACGGTTTTGGATTGCTTTTCCCAACGCTTGGCCCACTAGTAGAAAGCGAAAGCGGCGGATATAGTGAACATGTAGATGACCTGCGTATTTGGAATGAACGTGGCATTGCTCCCGTTGTTCAAAACGAACGTTTTGGGCGCATCCAACTAACACACATAAACCTAAACGATGGCACAGCAGAAGGCATTGCGTTTTTGGATATTCCAGCGTTTTGCGTTCAGTATCACCCAGAGGCAAGCCCTGGACCAACAGATGCTCATTATCTTTTCACGGCATTCACTCGCATGATGGATGGCATGAGCGCACAAGAAGCACTCAACATAGACATCGCGCTCGACCGCTTAAGCGGCTGGGACTTTGGGCGCGGGGCAAACGCAACTCAAACATGTGACGCCACGAGTTACGCATCAAACTCAGCAAACGGAGGTGCGCAAAATGCCTAAACGCGAAGACATTAAAACAATCCTTGTTATTGGAAGCGGTCCGATTGTCATTGGCCAGGCATGCGAATTTGACTATTCTGGCGTTCAAGCATGCAAAGTGCTGAAAGAAAACGGCTACAAAGTTGTGCTTGTAAACAGCAACCCTGCAACAATCATGACGGACCCAGGTCTTGCAGATCGCACCTACGTTGAACCAATCACGCCAGATTTCGTAGAAAAGGTTATTGCAAAAGAGCGCCCAGATGCTCTTCTTCCAACGCTTGGTGGGCAGACTGCGCTAAATACAGCAGTTGAACTTGCGCATTCCGGCGTGCTAGAAAAGTACCATGTAGAGATGATTGGCTGTGACCTTGAAGCCATAGAGCGCGGAGAAGACCGTAAGCTTTTTGAGAAATGCATGCAGGAAATTGGCGTGGAAACAGCCCGCGGTGAATACGCATATTCAGTGGAAGACGCCATCGCAATTGTGGAAGGCAAAGGCGCTGGTGAAGGCGCGGCGGTCGGCGACGGCCTAGGCTACCCAGTTGTTCTTCGCCCAAGCTTTACTTTAGGCGGAGCAGGCGGCGGCATTGCTCACACAAGACAAGAGCTTGAACTAATTGCAGGCCAAGGCTTAGAGCTTTCTCCAACACATGAAGTATTGGTAGAAGAAAGCATCGAAGGCTGGAAAGAATACGAAATGGAGGTAATGCGCGACCACAACGGCAACGGCATTATTGTGTGCTCCATTGAAAACCTAGACCCTATGGGCGTCCATACGGGTGATTCCATTACTGTGGCGCCGGCGCTTACACTAACAGATGTTGAATACCAGCGCATGCGCGTGGCTTCGCTTGCAATTCTTGAAAAGATTGGCGTAGAAACTGGCGGCTCCAATGTGCAATTTGCAATAAATCCGCAGACAGGGCGCATGATTGCAATTGAAATGAACCCGCGTGTTTCCCGCAGTTCCGCACTTGCCAGCAAAGCAACCGGCTTCCCTATCGCAAAATTTGCGGCACTTCTTGCAGTTGGATACACGCTAGATGAAATCACAAATGACATCACAGGCGCAACTCCCGCTTGCTTTGAGCCAAGCATAGACTATTGCGTAGTCAAGGTGCCACGT